>NZ_QTZH01000060.1:0-13639 GCF_003462585.1 Ruminococcus sp. OM04-4AA
TTATAGATTTTTTTTTTATAAGATAATTAAAATAGAATATTGACAATATTCATACAAGTGATATAATTCATACATATCGAATGTATTAAAAAATACAAAGTTGTTTAGGAGGAAAAGGAAATGTTATGGACTGAAAAGATGTTTGGAGTTAAGAAACCAATTATTGCAATGCTTCACATTGATCCACTACCAGGGGATCCATTATACAAGTCGGAAAATGATATGGATAAGGTGGTAGAACATGCACGTGAAGACTTACATGCACTACAAGATGGTGGTGTAGATGGGATTATTTTTAGCAATGAATTTAGTTTGCCCTACCAGCGAAATATGGATATGGTGACTCCTGCGGCAATGGCATATGTAATTGGGAATTTACGATCTGAGATTAAGGTACCATATGGAGTAGACGCAATTAGTGATGGGCGAGCATGTTTAGAACTTGCAGCTGCGGTAAAAGCGCAATTTGTTCGCGGAACATTTTGTGGTGTGTATGTGGGTGATGGTGGACTTTATAATAATGATTTTAGTAGTTTACTAAGAAGAAAAGCCGCACTCCCTTTAGAAGATTTGAAAATGTTATATTTTATTAACCCAGAATCGGATCGTAATCTGGATACAAGACCGTTGGCAGATATTGCAAAATCAACAATGGCAAAAGCCGCTCCGGATGGTCTGTGTATTTCTGCAAATGCAGCAGGACAGGATGTGGATGATGCGTTGATTGCAAGCGTAAAAGAAGCAAATAAAGATGTTGTTGTTCTTTGTAATACAGGATGCCGTCTCAATACAATTGAAAGAAAACTTACAACAGCAGATGCAGCTGTTGTGGGAACAACGTTTAAAGTGGATGGGGTTTTTGAAAATAGAGTAGATGTCAACAGAGTAAAAGAATTTATGGAAGTTGTGTACAAATACAGAGAAACCCTTGGAGAATGAGAGGATAAATAATGGGACGTAAACTGTTGGCAATGGATATAGATGGAACAGCAGTGCGAGATGATTACAGTATGGGAACTGCGAGTAAAAAAGCAATCGAAGAGGCGAAAAGAGCAGGACATGTGATTGCGTATGTAAGCGGTCGAAGAGATATTGACATGCTTACATTAAAAGACGATGAAAGATGGATTGTGGATTATCATATTTTAAACACAGGGGGTAAAATTCTTCGCTGCTGTGATCGAGAAGTGCTTTATAATAAGCTGATTCCGCCTGCAGTTTGCAGAAGGCTACTCGCATATTGCTTTGAAAAAAATCTTCAACTTCAAATCTGTGATGGAATGATCTGGAAAGTCACAAAAATGACAGAACAAACGATGGAATATGCCAGAGAGGTAGGTGTGATTCCAGAAGTTATTTCTTCCATGGAAGAAGCTGGATGGGAAAATGGAATTGAAGGTTTTATGGCAACTTCTGATCTTCAGAGAGTAGCAGAATATATCGACCAATATTTGCCGGAAATCTATTATGTTAATTCAGAACCAGGGTGCGTTGATATTATGGCATCAGGTGTTTCTAAATGGAGGGGAATAAAGATTCTGGCCGAAAGTCTTAACATAGCTCACGAAGATATTCTTACAGTTGGAAACTATTATAATGATATAGATATGCTTCAACATGCCGGGGTGGGAATAGCAGTGGCAAATTCCCTCCCGGAGGTAAAAGATGTAGCAGATTTTGTAACAGAATATGACAATAATCATGATGCAGTTGCAGAAATTATCAGTAAAATGCTTCATCATGAATATGATATGATAAAGTGATAGAGGATAAGTAAATGTATTTACTGGGAATTGATAATGGTGGAAGTGATATAAAGTGTGCTGTTTACGATTTGAATGGAAAAGAACTTGCGATTTCACGTACACAGATACCGATGAATATACCGGAAGCGGGTTTTACAGAGCGTGATGTGGAAAATGTATGGGAAGCAAATGTTAAAGTGATAAAAGCGGTTTTGAAAAAAGCAGAGATACCGGGAGAAGACGTAGTTGCAATTGGTGTTACCGGATATGGGAATGGAATGGTTCTGCTGGATGAAGAAGGGAAACCTGTGTATCCGGCGATTATATCTACAGATGAAAGAGCTTCTTCTTATTGTAAAAAATTTAGAGAGGATGGAACCGAAAAGAAAATTTTCCCTTATACATTACAGACAACCTGGGCTGCACAGCCGGCGGTTCTTCTGCCGTGGTTCAGAGATCATAAGCCGGAGGTGTTAGAAAAAACAAAGTGGATCATGTCTATGAAGGACTATATCCGATTCAGACTGACCGGAAAAGTTGCAGGTGAAATTACAGATGCATCGTCAGGATGTCTGGTGAATTTGGATACGCGCAGATATGACAGGAGAATTTTTGAAATCCTTGGAATAGAAGATTGCTATTCAAAAATGCCCAAAATCTTGGAAAGTACAGATATAAGCGGTTATGTTACGAAAGAGGCAGAAAAAATGACAGGTCTGACAGAGGGGACTCCGGTAGCGGCAGGATATTTTGATATTGATGCAAATGCACTGGCAAGTGGTGTTTTATCAGATCAGGAATTATGTTTGATTGCAGGAACATGGTCGATTAATGAGTATTTAAGTAAAGAAGCTCCAAGGGAAATCGAAAAGAAGAAGAATACAGTAACACTGAGTTACATGAAAGATTACTATATTATGGAAGATTCAACACCGACATCGGCGAGTAATTTAAACTGGTATCTGAATCATTTTGTCAGACCGGAAAAACAGGAACTTTCAGCGGATGAAATTTATATAGTGTGTAATAAACAGGTTGAATCTGTAAAACCGGAAGAATGCAAAGTGATATTTGTTCCTTATCTTTTCGGAAGCGCAACTCATGAAAATGCGCATGGCGCATTTTTGAATCTTACCGGTGGTGACGATAAAAGTGTTATGCTTCGTGCGGTATATGAAGGAATTGCATTCTCAAGTATGCACCATGTATATAATTTGAAGAGATCATTGGAAACATATTCAAAAGCCAGACTTTCTGGTGGAATATCCAATAGTGAAGTGTGGTCGCAGATGTTGTGCGATGCATTGCAGATTCCAATAGAGACACTAGAGGCAGGAGAGCCGGGAGCAAAAGGTGCTGCTATGTGTGCAGGCGTTGCCGGCGGTGTATTTAAGAATCTGGAAGATGCTGTAGAACATATGGTACATGTAGGAAAAGTTTATAAGCCGAGAAGTGAGTATAAAGAGATTTATGCCGAGAAGTTTGCACGTTATGAAGCGGCGTTAGCAGCAGTGGATTTGCTTGCGGAAAAATTGCAGTAGAGGAGAAAAGTAATGTTTACGATTAGTCCATCATTATATTCGGCAGATTTACTTGATTTAAGAGAAGTAATTGGTAAACTGAAAGGGTTTGAACATCTGCATCTGGATATTGACGACGGAAATTTTGTGAGAGGAATCAGTTTTGGAATGGAAGTTGTCAAAGGTGTTGCAGAGTGTACAGAGATTCCGTTGGATGCTCATTTAGAAGTCCTTAATCCGATGGAATATGTTGAGCCGTTATGTGAAGCAGGAGTGGAAATGATTTGTGCACATGTGGAAAGTTTGGATTTTCCAAGTTTGTTTTTGGGAAGTGTACATCAGTATGGAAAAAAAGCAGGGCTTGCATTGAATGTAAAAACTCCGATTGAATTTATAGAACCATATGTTGACCGGATTGAGCAACTTATTTTGGTTTCATGTGAAGCAGATGCAGAAGGATTGAAGTTTCAGACAGGTGTTTTGAAAAAAATATCAAAAGCAAGAAAGATATTAGGGAAAAATACAAGAATCTGGGTGGATGGTGGAATTAATGAGGATAATTTAAAAGATGTGATTGTAGCGGGTGCAGATGGAGTTGTAATAGGCAGGGCAGTATTTGGAAGCAATAATCCGTCAGAATCTTATGCAAGGCTGCTTGCGCTTGGTAGAAAATATGAAAAGGAGGTGATAAAAAATGAAATATGAGAAAGAACGCTGTGAATTAATTGAATGTGCAAGAGCAATGGAGCACTATGGCCTGGTAATGCTGTCAGGGGGGAATGTCAGTCTCCGAATGAAAGATGGTACATTTTTAGTAACTCCTTCGGCGATGGCTTATGATTCGATGATTCCTGAGGATATTGTGCTTGTAAATGGAAAGGGGGAAACAATAGAAGGGAAAAGAAGGCCGACAAGTGATTTGGAAGCAATCCTGTATATCTTTGAAAAGATGCCGGATGTAAATGTAGTACTGCATACACATCAGCCGAAAGCAGTGGCAGTCAGTTTGGTTACGGAGGAGGTTCCGGTTATTTCTACTACGATGGTAGATGAGCTTCATGACAGCGTAAAAGTAGCTCCGTTTACGATTAGCAGTGACAAGGGGATGGGAGTTTCGACGGTAGAGTATGCGCAGAAGAAAGGTAAAGCAGTAATTTTAAAACAACATGGAGCAATCATTTATGGAACGACACTGGAGCAGACACTGAGTTCAGCTGTGTATCTGGAAGAGACTTGTGAAATTTATCTGAGTGTTCTTGCAACAGGAAAAAAGATTCCGGTATTAAGCGAGGAACAGATTAAATTGGAAGATGCACCCAGAGGTTACTATGGTCAGTGAACATTATTTGTTAAATGAAAAAGAAAACCAATAACGGTTATTTTGAATTATATGGAGGAGAAAAGATGAGAGTTGCAGAAATAGGAGACAATTGTATTGATGTTTATGAACGTATTGGAAAAAAATATCCAACAGGGAATGTTGTTGATACAGGTGTGAATCTTCAAAAACTTGGAATCCCTGTTTCGATTATCAGTACAACAGGTAATGATGAAAATGGAAAATGGATGTTAGAGACATTAAAAAAAGAAGGGGTAGACATTAGTCATTTAAAAATTGGCGATGGTGCCACAGCAGTAACTTATATGGATATGGATGGAAAAGACCGTGTGCATGGTGATTATGTAGAAGGTGTATTGGAGAATATTGTTTTTGATGAAGAAGATATTGAATTTGCGGCAGAGCATGATCTCGTTCATACAGCACTTTGGGGAAAAGCTGAGAATACCTTACCGAAGATTGCAGCAAAAGGAATTCCAATTGCTTTTGATTATGCAGATAGACTGGATCATCCGTTAGTAGAAGAAACCTTACCATATGTTACTTATGGATTTTATTCTTATCATGAAGGAAGGGATGCTAAGATTGAAGAGTTTTTAAAAGATAAAGTGAGTCGTGGAATGAAAATTGCTGTTGTCACATTCGGTGAAGATGGTAGTCTTGCATGGGATGGTGAAAGATTCTATGTAGGTGGTATTGAAAAGGCAGAAGTAGTCAATACAGTTGGAGCTGGAGATAGTTTCATTGCAGGATTTCTTTATGGAATATTGAATGGTAAAAGTATAGATGAATGTTTAAAAAAAGGTGCAGAAGTAGCGGCTTCGGTAGTTCAGGTATTTGAACCATGGGTAGAGTAGAGTATGGGAAAAAGAAATTAGATATTGATAAAATACAGAAAGGAAGAGAAATATGTTTATAGATATGCATGTTCATCCAGCTTTTTATGAACCAATCAATCAAGATTCAGAGTTGGAAGAACTAAGACATAATACATTAGATATTCATAAAAATGGAACGGCGCCATTGGAACATATTTTTAATCAAATGAAATGTGCAGGCTTGGATTATTTATGCTTACTTCCAGAAGATTATCGTACACAGCAAGGTGGAAAAGTGCTGGTAAGCAATGAGGAAATTAGTCAACTTGTTAACATGGCACCAGATAAGTTTATTGGATTTGCGGGGGTTGATCCGTTTGCAGAAGATGCGGCTGAAGAATTGGAGAAAGCATTTGCAGAATTAAAATTAAGTGGTTTGAAATTACATCCAGGTAAAGGGCATTTTTATCCAACGGATGAAAGAATGATGCCACTGTATGATATTTGTGAAAAATATGAAAAACCAATTATTTTCCATAGTGGAATGTCATGGGAACCGGATACATTAACAAAATATTGTCGCCCAGAAATGTTTGAGGAACTGGCAGCAGCAAGACCAAAATTAAAAATTTGTCTTGCACATTTTGGATGGCCATGGTGTAGAGAGACAGCTATGTTGATGTTGAAGTATACTAATGTATATACAGATACTGGCGCATTGTATTTTGATAATGCTAAGGAGTTTTATACACAGATGTTGACAAGAGATGTTCCGATGACATGGATTGATCGGAGTTTGAGACATCAGGTAATGTTTGGAAGTAATAATCCGAGATTTGAGCAAATCAGAATGGCACATGCAATTAAAGAACTGGGATTTCGTGAAAGTACTTTGGATTTAATTTGTGGGGAAAACGCAATTGAGTTCTTAGGTGGAATTCCTAATAGAAAGGCGTAAAGAAGATGTATGTTGAATCAATTACATTATTAACAAAAGAATATAATGAATATACAGTAATTACTCCGAAAGTTTTGGATATTGTAAAAAGAAGTGGAGTTCAGAATGGAACCGTTACGGTTCTTACAAAGCACACAACAACAGGTGTAACTGTGAACGAAGCATTAGAATGTCTGGAAAGTGATATTGAGAATTTCCTGGGACGATTAATACCAGAAGATTATCCGTATAGCCATGCAAGAATGCTTCGAGATTATGGTAGTACAGCAGGAAATCCAACAGGACACTTGAAAGCAATGCTTACTGGAAATCATTGCCATTTTCCAGTGATAGATGGTGAAATGGTAAGAGGTGGTGCTCAAGAAATATATTTCTGTGAATTTGATGGGCCGGCACATCGTACAATTAACGTGATTATCCAAGAAGAAAAATAAAATATATACCGCTCATATTCTATTGACTGAAGTCAGAGATTTGGGCGGTTTTTTTATGCAAATGAAGATACTGTTCTTCAGTGTTTATACGATTGTGATAATTGACATAAATATGCCTCAATGATATAATTTGAAATAGACAAGTGGTAAAAAAAACAAACAAAAATAGTGGTAAAATAAAACATCATATATAATTCGAAAGCTAATACAAGTGAAATGGAGGCGACAATCATGCCTGATTTGAAAGAAAAAAATAGGATAATCTTGAAGAATTCAAAGATGCATGAATTGTGGGATTTAGGAGCACCGACAATACTGGAACAGGCTCTGCAAACCATTGTAGCTTATGTAGACACTGCAATGGTTGGTCAGATTGGTGCGATTGCAAGTGCTGCTGTCGGTCTGACAACCACTGTAAATTGGTTGTTAAATGGAATTTTGTTTGCTGTTAGCATGGGAATGCTTTCGTTTATTGCCCAATATACTGGACAGGGAGATTTGGAAGCTGCTCATCATACTTCAGCACAGGCAATTTGGATTATTTTTGTTCTTGGCGTGATTGAAACAGTGATTGCTTTAGCAATTAGTCCGGTGTTGCCAATGTGGATGGGCGCTAGTCAGGAAATATGGAGAGATGCAAGTGAGTATTTTTTTATAGTAAACTGTCCGTTGATATTGAGAGGAAGCCTGATTATATTTGGAAATGTATTAAGGGCAAACAAGGATTCGAAAACACCTCTTTATATAAATATTGGTGTGAATTTTTTGAATATTATATTAAATCAGCTTTTAATTAGCTCTCATACTACGATTTCAGTATTTGGAATGTTGCTCAGTATTCCGGGAGCTGGATTGGGAGTAAGAGGTGCCGCTATAGCGACTGCAATTAGTCAAGGGATAGGTGGAGTTACTATTTTTTGGGTTGCAATGCAAAATCCATTGGTGACACTAAAAGGAATGAAGGTGAAACCGGAAGGAAAATTGTTAAAAAATTGTTTTAATGTTTCCTTGCCTTTAATTGGAGAGAGAATTGTTATGGGATGTGGTTATGTTGTATTTTCAGCATTAGTAGCGGGACTTGGAACACTAAGTGTAGCAGCTCATTCGATTGCACTTACAATTGAACAGGCTTTTTATGTGCCAGGATATGGTATTCAAACTGCAGTTAGTACACTTGCTGGAAATGCTGTGGGAAAAAAAGACGAATTAGAATTAGAATCGGTTGTACGTTCAGGACTTATTGTGGCTGTTTCTATTATGACAGCAATGGCCATAGGTCTTTTTTGCGGAGCAGAAGTGATTATACGTTTCTTTACTAAGGATGAGCAGGTTATTGTGCTTGGAGTGTCATTACTGAGAATTGTAGCAATTAGTGAGCCTATGTATGCAGCGTTAATTATATATGAGGGTATATTTCATGGTATTGGAGATACAAAAATGCCATTTATATTTGCAATATTAACAATGTGGGGGATAAGGATAGGCCTGACATGGATTTATATTGGTATGTTTGGGCGTGATTTAAAAATGGTGTGGTTTTTCATGATTATGGATAATATTAGTCGATGTATATTGCTTTGGGGCTTGTACCGGAGAAGAAAAAGAAGCTTGCTATTATTGGATGAATATTAAAAACACATAATCGTTTGAGTTTGGTATATATTTTGGTTGGAAAACGAAGAAAAAGATGATAGAATTAGCTTACATTTGAAAGTGGTCTGTAAACAATGGTAAGGAGAATAAGAATATGGAATATCGTATACCACCGGGAACTGAGGCTGTGGAAAAATTGGAAGATTTTATTGTAGTAATCGATTGGCTCCGAATACAAGAATTCCATCAGAGAGAGATTTGTGTGAAATGTGGGGAGTAAGCAGAACGACACTGAGACAGGCGGTAGATACACTTGTTGGTCGTGGGGTGTTATATAGAGTTAACGGAGCGGGAGTTTATGTATCTGTAGGAAAGAAGAATCGAAACATGGTTGGAGTAGATTCAATGGTAGGAGAACTTCGACAGCAGGGATCTATTTTGGCAAAAAGATTATTTCTGTAAGAAAAGTTGAAGCAACTAAACAGATTTCTAAGAAACTTCATGTTCTGCTCGGACAAGAGGTTTATGAGTATATTCTTCTTAGAAAAATAGATGATGTTCCATGTATTTTGGAAACAACATATCTTGATTGTGAACGATATCCAGATTTTGAAAAGTATTATACTGATAAAACTAGCATGGGTCGAATTTTGAAAAATGTATATCATAGAAAGCAGATTTCGGGCGAGGAGCATATTAGTGTTACATATGCCAGTGAACAAGAAGCAGCGTTGTTGGAGATAATACCGGATTCTCCTTTGTTTTTTACATCTGGAGTTGTGAAAGATGAAGAAGGAGTGATAATTATGTATTATAAACAATTAATTAGAGGAGATAAATTCAAGCTTGTTAGCAGAATAGAGAGTGAATAATGAGAAAAGCAGGGCAGATTTATGGATAATAAATTGAACTATACCGAAGAAAATGAAGAGCGTGAAGACGGAAAATTAAGTTATCGTACACCAATTTATCTTCAATTGAGAGAAATTATTAGAAATCGAATAGAAGAGGGAGAGTACCTTCCAGGAACAGCAATTCCGTCTGAAAATAAATTAGCAGAAACTTATGGTATTAATAGATTGACTGTTCGCAACGCAGTAGATACATTAGTTAATGAAGGAATTTTGAGACGTGTTCAGGGAAAAGGTGTTTTTGTTGTTGGTGATAAATACGAAGAAAACCTGGATGAACATGGTGGGTTTGTTAATGTAATGTCTTCAGGAACAAAAAGAGTTTCGATAAAGGAGCAGGCAAAAATATATAGACCAGCAGGAAATAAGTATGCAAATTATTTTAATATTGAGCCAGATGATTTAATCTTTTGTGTACGACATCAAATAACTTTGGATAGTGAGCCATTGGCAATTGAAGATATATATGTACCAAAAGATGTTTTGCCAAAGTTAGAAGTAGTGAACTCATCAGTTTTTACAATAAAAGATATTTTTGCATTTTATGGAATAGAAATTTCCAGTATGCAGCAAACAATGGAGATTATAGATGGAACGAGTAAGATAAAAAAATTATTAGATATTCCAAATGAAGTAGCATTAATTATGTTGAGTTGTGATTACTGGGACAATAATGGTAGAGCGATTGCGTATAGCCGCTCTTTTATCAGAAGTGACAGGACTTCATTTACAATTCAGCTTCATGAATAAAATAATAGATTTAAAAAGTACAGCAGAAGAGTTATTAAAAACTCATACAGCTGTACTTTTTGTTTGATGAAAGAATTATCACATAGTCTTTATAAAGTCTAATCTACAAAGATTAGTCTGACAAACAATGCATTAAGTTTACAGTAGCAGGATAAAGAGAATCATAAATATTCTGATATTTTTTATATGCTTCATGGTTTTCTTTATTAGGATGATAGGTTTTTCCAGGTTTAATGAAATCTGTAAGTTTGTTGAAAGATTCAAAGCCTGAATATTTGATTCCCGATGCAGCCATTAGAGCATCGCCAAAACTCGCACCTACAGTAATGGCAGGGGTACTGATTTCTTTACCAGTAACATCTGCAACAATTTGCATCCATAAGTCATTTTTAACGCCACCACCTACGGCAAAAATCTGGTCGATAGGAACATCGTGCTCAAGCATGATCTTTAATTGCTGATTTACTGAGTATGCAACAGATTCCAAAGCACTTCGGTACATATGCTGACGCGTGTGAGCAAGCGTTAATCCAAATAGAATTCCCCTTGCAAGAGGATCATTTATTGGAGTTCTTTCACCAGCAAAATAAGGGAGTGTAATAAGGCCATCGCTTCCAACAGGAATTTTATCCAAATCTTGCATCATGGTGATATAAGCATCAGGACCACCATTTTGCTCTAGTTCGAGTGCATCTGGGAAAATTGTATTTCTATACCATTTAGTAAGAGAGCCTGCAGCATTAGTGCCGGCAGATATATCACAAAGTCCTGGTACAATAAATTCTTCACGCCATAAGCGTTCATCATCAACCAATTCTTTTGTCCCGAGAATCATATAAATGGAAGAACCGAATTGAATCATCATTTTACCAGGGGCAACAACGCCAGTGCTGATTGCTTCTGCGCCGGAGTCATCTGTTCCTACAATGACTGGAGTACCAACTGCAAGACCCGTTTCCTTTGAAGCGGTTTCAGTTACATAACCTGCGATATCATTTGCTTCCTTCACTTCTGCTAGCTGATCAGGGCGGCAAATTGGTAGGCAAGTTTCAGGATTTGGTGTTCCATCATTAAAATAAAGTGGATTAAAACTTGCAAGTCCTAAAAAACGATCGACTACATAATTACCAGTAAGTTTTGCTGCTATAAAACTAGAGCCTGTTAGAAACTTGTGGGTTTTTGCATATATATCTGGCTCTTTATTTTTTATCCAAAGAATCTTAGGCATTACATCACTGGAGCATAATGGACGTCCGTACCACTGTCGGATCTGTTCTTCCCCATACATTTCTGTGAGTTGTTCTATCTCATCGGTTGCACGTGCATCAATACCATATAGGATAGCTTTGCGTAGAGGTCGACACTGATCGTCGACAGGTAGGCAGTCGGCACCAAGTGCACTTGTTCCGATTGCTTTAATGTCAGATGGTGAAACTTTGGATTTTTCAATCAGTGCATTGCTTATAATACATAAATCTCCCCACCAATCTTTGTCGGCATCATGTTCATAGTGACCTGGGGCAGGATTTGTCATTGCATGTTCAGTTGTATGTTCTGCTATAATTTCTCCGTGAGAATTGATTAATACACCTTTACTAGAGTTTGTTCCAGTATCAATCCCCATAAAATAAGACTCTTTCATAAATATTTCCATTCCTTTCTTAAAGAGAATATAAACTGTTTAGATAAGAGAGATATTTTTTTATTTATTCATGGCTATATACGATTCGTCCGTTGAGAAAAGTTACTTCTACTTTGCGAGAACGAATTTCTTCAATAGCTGTTTCAAATAGATTTCCGTCGAATACGACAATATCAGCTTTTTTTCCTTTTTCCAGTGTGCCGAGCTCTTTCTCTTGATATAGATTATAAGCACCGCCAGCACTCCATGCAGTTAGCAACTCAGGAATAGTCAGCATATTTTGTTTGTTAAATGGCTCTCCACCTTCAGGGAAGTATCCTCCGACTGCATGATAAATAGATTCTGGGATATCATCAATAAGAAGTGGAAGATCAGTTCCGCAACTTAATAACACATTGCTGTCAGCCATTTTACGTCTGTTCCAATAATACTGTCCGCGATCCATACCAATCTTTTCTTCAATCATGGCAAGTTTGTCTTTTCGATTTGCGATAGATTGAATTTGAGGGTATATTTCAGCAATTACGCCTAATTTTCCCATACGCTCCAAGTCTGTTGGATCACTGAATTCAAGATCGGTAATACTGTGACGATTTATAAGTTTTCCATTTTCATCTTTTTGGCAAGAGTCATAAATATCTAATACTTTTGAAATAGCAGCATCTCCTTGAGCATGTAATGAGAAACGAAATCCTTCGGTATCAGCTTTAAAGGTATCGTTTGCTAAAAGATCCCAATCAATGTCTTGTGCACAGGTCGTATCTGCGCAGGAATAAGGTTTTTTCAAATCACCGCAAAGTTCGCTTATAGAACCGTCGGTCATTTGGTTATATCCAGAAAAACGAACAAACTCTCTTTTAAATTTTTCACGCATTTCCTTGCCATATGAGAGATTAAAAGGTTCAGCAACAGGTTGGCTCATAAAGTTTACGCGGATAGTTAAAGCGTTTTCGGATTCAAGTTCTGCGAGAATGTCAGTAAATCCGTAGAAATCATCGAATCCCATTTCTTTGATGGAAGTGATTCCTTTACTGTTCATCATTTTAATATAGCGCTTAAATTCCGGAATTATAAAGTCTTTATCTCCAAGTAAGTCTGGTAAAAAGCGAACATAACTCTCCGGATAACAGGTTTCCGGGGTAAACTGATAACGATTTATAGCAGCTTGATTCATCCAACAAGTTTCGCAGCCTTTTGCAAACAGAAGAACAGGGCGAGTGGAAAAAGCCTCATCTAACAAATCTGTTCCATTAGGTTGGATTGTATCGGAGTTCCAACCATGTCCCAAAATAGGTTTGTCTGCAGGAATTCCTTTCGCATACTCTTTAATTGAATTCAGTATATCTTCTTGAGAAGTAGCTGCGGATAAGTCTATTCCAACAAATCCTACAGAATAACCTGTGAAAAAGCAATGTACATCGGAGAATCCAGGCGTAATTGTTTTGTTCCCATAATCAAGATATTTTGTGTTTGTTCCTATTAGTTCAGTAGGAGCCAATCCTTTTCCGATAGAAAGTATCCGGTCGTTTTTGATAGCAATATATCCAGAGAAAGGTATTTCCTCTGTGGCTGTAAAAATACAGTTTGATAATAAAATAAGATCTGCGTATTCAGACATATTATTTAAACCTCCTAATGATTAATGATATTTGTAAAGACATAACTTATATATAGGAAAATAAAGATATTAAGAGTAAAAGTGAGGCGACATCAAATAACAGATGAACCTTAGAAAGGTCAGATATCCAGCAACAAAAAAAATCAAAGCTGAATGCTCGTTCCTTAATGAATAAAAGTCATCGAAGTGTTCTAACAGATATTGCACACTATTTATTAGAACACTTATAAGTTATCATGGTGCACAAAGCATTGGCAATTGGATGGATAACTAAAAATAAGTAACAAAATAAGTGTATCTGATGAAATTGG
>NZ_QTZH01000061.1:0-13132 GCF_003462585.1 Ruminococcus sp. OM04-4AA
TCACAAGACTTGATATTGCCATTGACGATAAGAACGAAAAGCCATTCTTTACCATTGAGCAGATAAAGAAGAAATGCGAAAAAGAGGAATTTATCTCAAACAGTGAGGGTTATAAGTTTGACGAAAGCAAGTTTGATGATTTCGACACCGCAAAGACTGTCTATATCGGAGCTGGAAAATCGGGATTGTCCTACCGCTTTTATGACAAGGATAAGGAAGTCTGTTCCAAGTATAATAAGTCGCTTGATGAAGTGGGGAGCTGGAAACGGACAGAAATGCAACTGCGTGACGAAAAGGCTCATGCCTTTGCCATGACATTCAAGGACAGACCGCTGGAACTTGGGGAACTGGCTTTCGGACTGCTGGCAAACAACCTGCGCTTTGTCGTGCCAAACAGAAATGAAAGCAATAAGAGCAGATGGAAAACGTGTCGGTTTTGGGAACGCTTTTTAGGGGCTGTGGAAGTCTTGAAACTGCAAGTACCAAAACAGCATAATTCCCTTGAAGAAACACAGCAATGGCTCACAGAGGGTGGCGTGATTTCAGCGGTCAAAAGTTTTTACTTCTTGGAAGAACATGACGCATTAGGTGGACTGGAAAAAGTGGGAACTATGCTGGATAAGGCAAGATACAGCAACTCCCTTTCCAGTAAACTAACTGCTCATTTACAGAGGATTGACCGCACCGACCTTATCCCCTATATCCAGTATGACACGAAACATGGGAAAGGGGGTATCTGATGAACAGCAACGATATTCCCGTATGGGAAAAATACACCCTTACCATTGAAGAAGCGTCAAAGTATTTCCGTATCGGAGAAAACAAGTTAAGACGCTTGGCAGAGGAAAACAAGGACGCTGGCTGGCTCATTATGAATGGCAACCGCATACAGATTAAACGCCGACAGTTTGAACAGGTCATTGATAAATTGGACGCTATCTAGTGCAAATGAGCCTTGTATGTGTTATGATGAAAACAAGTCATATCAAGGCTCTTTCCAACAAGGAAAGGAGCAGACACCATGAAAGAAAAAAGACGGGATAGCAAAGGACGTATCCTGCATACTGGAGAGAGCCAACGAACAGACGGGGAATACTTATATAAATATGTGGACGCATTTGGAAACACAAAATATGTGTATGCTTGGAGATTGACACCCACAGACCCGACACCAAAGGGAAAACGGGAAAAACCCTCACTTCGTGAACTGGAACAGCAGATAAGACGGGATATTGAGGACGGTATCGACAGCACAGGCAAGAAAATGACGCTTTGCCAACTCTACGCCAAACAGAACGCACAGAGGGCAAATGTGAAGAAAAGCACACAGAAACAGCGGGAACAGCTCATGCGGTTATTGAAAGAGGACAAGTTAGGTGCTAGGAGCATTGATACGATAAAACCCTCTGACGCTAAAGAATGGGCATTACGCATGAAAGACAAAGGCTTTTCCTATAACACCATTAACAACTATAAACGCTCGTTAAAAGCGTCATTCTATATCGCCATACAAGACGATTGTGTAAGGAAAAACCCTTTTGATTTCAAGTTAAGTGAAGTCCTAGAAAATGATACCAAAGAGAAAGCCGCATTGACAGAGGAACAGGAACAAGCCCTACTCTCATTCATCAAGACGGACAATGTGTATCACAAGTATTATGATGATGTGCTGATACTGTTAAAGACAGGACTTCGTATCTCGGAACTGTGCGGACTGACAATTATGGACGTTGATTTTATCCATGAGGTTGTAGTTATCGACCACCAGTTACTAAAGAGCAAGGAACAGGGCTATTACATTGAAACGCCTAAGACAAAAAGCGGAACAAGGCAAGTGCCATTAAGCAGAGAAACGATACAAGCATTTCAACGGGTTATGAAGAAACGCCCAAAGGCAGAACCGTTTATGATAGACGGACGGGGCAACTTTCTATTTGTCAATCAGAAAGGCAAGCCAAAAGTTGCGATTGATTACAATATGCTTTTTGTCCGTATGGTAAAGAAATACAACAAGCAACACAAGGACAATCCCTTGCCACATATCACACCGCATACGCTACGCCATACATTCTGCACAAGATTGGCAAGTAAGAACATGAACCCAAAAGATTTACAGTATATCATGGGACATTCAAATATCAGTATCACAATGAACTGGTATGCTCATGCGTCCATAGATACCGCAAAATCAGAGGTTCAGCGTCTAATCGCATAAGAAGTATTTACCACGATTTTAACCATGCTTGATAGCGAAAATATAAGAAGATAGACCTAGATATGTGAGGTTTACCACAAAAGCAAAATGCCCGTAGAGCCTATAAAATAAGGCTTTGCGGACATTTAAGAAGATATAAAAAGATAGTCAAAAAGACATATATAATTTTATTTCAATAACTTTAATATCATCCTGTTGGGTAATCAAATCTGATATCATATAAATATCGTCAATAAACGCACAAACTATTCGAACGCCTGCTACATCATTGAGATATGTCTGTATATTTTCTGTTGTAAATTCATATCCCATCTTCTGCAATTTATCGTAAATACTATTGGGCTGCTTAATTCTTGTTTTTATAAAAGAAATAGGATTTCGATTGTTCTCAACTGAAAATTCATCATCCAAAACCTCAAGTTTAGTTTGTATCTCCCGAATAGCACAACGATACATCATCATTAAATTATAAAATTTTGTAGCATTATTTAAAAACTGTAGTGATTCCGGACTGTTCATCCTGAGTTTTTTTACTTCATCTTTTATCATGGAACTTTCCTTTCTACCTCATCCCTGATTTCAAAACATTATTTATTTTGATAGTTGATTTGTTCTCCTTGAATTACTGGATAACAAATCATTTTATCACTATCCAGATTTTCTACATGCATATCTACTGCACTGATCTGATGGTTTTCATAAGTATTGTAATAATAAATACCTTTTGTAACATTACAACACGACGTATACAATGTGATTTCATATTTTCCATCCGTTACTTCGCAACATCCTCGTTGTTGATCCACAGATCCGAGAATGTGGAAGAATTGGCTAACGCTTTCTTCCTCTGATTCACCTGAAATTGCATTTACCTTTGTAAAAGCTACACGTACAAAGCGTGAGGAAGATGAGAGATCTCCCGGAAGACCTAATCCTCCCATACCTCTACTATATGCATCAAGAGCCAAATTTTCGCAGAAAGTATTTCTGGGCTGTTTAGGAGATAAATACATATAATTATTTAGTTGAAACATCTGCTGTGGAAATGGCGGATTATTCGTAAGCACTCCTACTGGATTGTCATAAATATGCAAACCATCTGACATAGATTCTACCGTAATTGACTCATTCTCATCAGAAATGATCCAGTGTAATTGTGCTAATGGTAATTGCTCGCTGAAAGGAGTATTAACAATATTAATTCGTTCAAGAAGCTCGCGAACTTCAACTAAAGAAGAACACTGACTTAAAATCCACGGAATAAATTCAAACTGTGCAATATTTTCCACATCTGGCTTAAGCGCAGCATAAACAGCATTTCCGACAAAATTCAGTCCTGCCATTGCCACTCCTTTTTCATTCATAGCATCATAATACAAAGGATAATCCTCTGCAACATGAGCCATTCCAATAATTGCATAATGATTTTTCATATCGCCAACATGGCGAAAATTAAACGCATAATTACGTGGTGTAATTACTATCTGATCACCATAAGAGAATTCATAATCGAGGGTTCGTCCAAAGTAAAAATCTTTTGTTTTATAAGTTGCTGCTGTACACATGATCGTTTATCCTCCTAAATAGATTGAAATATGTCAATGAGTTTTTTCTTGAACAATATTATAGCACAATTCTTTTATTTTGTTCCAACTTCATACATGATCATAACATGTAAACTTTAAACTATTTTCCTAGATTATTTCTCCATCAGTTTTTCAAACCAGGTATTCATAGCTAGGATGAATTGACCTACGTCTGGCAATTCTTGCAGCATTTCGTTTAGGGTTTTGTGCTTCACATATTTCTGCACATACACCCAACAGGCAACGCTACTGGCTTCTGATACAATGCCAGCTATGGTTTTGCGCATAAGCTCTTCAAATTCAGCAATTTCTTCTTTCGGAACAACATCATACAGTGTTGGTGCCTGATGACTTATTTTTACTCCATTTTCATTTGCATCTTTAAGCAGATTCTTAACTTTTTCTCTTGAATCCTCCGGTACTTTCATGTACTCCCACATAAATGCTACCACATCGGCTGGTGTGTCTTTTTTTAGTGGTGGTAACTGAATATAATCATTGTTTTCGCTCATTTTCATATCCTCTTCACGATATAATAAAATCAATAATACGTTCTCTTGTCATGTCCAGTACAGTGTCCACGAATACTCCTGCAAACAGGATCAGATACAGAATTACACTCAGCGAAAATAGAAATGCAACCTGTACCCAGTCATGATAACAGTATGCAGTCGCTATAATCAGCAAAGTGAATAGAAACCCAAGGATTCCCCTGACAACCGCATAAGTCTGTACTGTCATCTTCACTGCTAGGCCGATCACAAAAAGGATCAGCCATACTGGCAGTAATAATATCTTCCCAGCAAGTTTTAAAATAAACATGTGTACCTCCTATCTTACCAGTCCTGCATATCATGGTTCACCGCTGCCTGGTAATATCCCTGCATGGTTGCCGGAGCATTATACAATGCAGCGAGTAAATATTTCTTAATGTTCTTGATTTCGGTTGTATTTTTCTTCATGCTGGAAATTACATACTGGATATGCATAAAGTTTAGTTTCATGAATCGATTTTTAACAAATTCTGTTGGTAGTTCATTACTGGCAATCACTAACTTTTTTCCAGTGTATGCTACAGTCTCAACAATCAACTCATAGATTCCCTGTACGAGTTGTACTTCGTTTGGGTAACTCTGCAAAAGAACATCATAATCGATATTTTGTTTGACTGTCTCTTCCAAGATAGAATACTGTTCCATCTCATCACATCTGATCTTATCATCTTCTGATTCTTGAGCCACAGATAGGATAAGATTAGATTCTGTATTACTCTTGTAAGTATTATTAGAATGGAAAAGACAAAGGAGCTGGTTACAATTGTATGTACTCAGCTCCTTTGTGTATAATAACACAAGGAATGATTCATCAACCGGTATCCTAAGCTAAAACAAGGAATGAATCCCTATAGGAACATAGAATATTTTGAGAAACGAAAAGAATTCATCAGGAGAAAAAGAAAAATAGCAAAGAATCGAGTTGCCGCTGCTAATCCTACTTATGTATAAAAGGATTAGTAGTCATCAAGGCTCGAGCCGTATACAGGGAAACTTGTAAAAATATAATGGATGGCTGCAACTTTTTTCATATGACTTTTGTATATAAGGTAAAGAGATGAAAAGAAGGTGGGAGGTGGAACGTATTGAGTAATTATTATGATGAGAATGAACTAATTAGACGAATCCAAAAAGGAGATGAATCAGCGTTAGCAATAATAATTTCGGAATATCATGCTTATGTCGGAAAAATTGTATACAGTATCTTAGGCAGTTACTCTCATAAAATTGATCTTCAGGGTGTGGTTAATCAGATCTTTTTTACCTTGTGGCATAAAGCTAATAAAATTGATCCATCGAAAAGCGTTACAATAAAAGGTTATTTAGGCACATTGGCCAGAAATACAGCTATAAATGAAAAGAAAAAATGCATACCAGATTACCAGATAAATGATGAGGTCATAGCAGATATTTCCGATGATTTTAACCAGGTTGAATTGAGATTACTGCTGGCGAATGCTCTGAGGAAACTGAATAAGGATGAGCAGTTAATATTAGTTCTGTTTTATTTTCAAAATGAGAAAATAGCCGATATTTCCCGCATTACAGGTATTCCGGCATCCACAGTAAAAAGCAAACTCAAACGCTGCAAAGAGAAGATGAAAAAATTTTTGGAAGAAGGAGGAAATCAGTATGAAAATTTCGTATAACGATATGTTTACTAACATTTCAGATGTTGCTTATGAAATATTAGAAGAAAATGATATGTTTAATGATGAAACCGATGATATGTTTTCTTCAGATAGAACTTGTAAAGATGTAACAGATATGATCCATGATCAGAAAATCGTGAGAAAAAGGCATTTTGCTATCAAGAGTGTTTTACTGGTTGCAGCTCTTGTTGCAATGTCGTCTATTCTTGCTATTGCTCACAACTACGGTGCAGCATTAATTGATGACAGCAACCGGCATTTAGTTGGAAAAGGACTTCATGGAGAAGGACAGATAATAGGAGCTGATGAAGAGATAGAGGTTCCGGATGAACCTTCAGATGGAATTTGGGAAACAACAGCTCGTATTAAATCATACAAAAACGTAAGCATTAGTCCAAACAGTATAACAGAATTTGCTGTATCCGGTGACGCCGGACAATATATTACTCCGGAAATTATATTTGGCAACAATGATTTAGTCATTTTTGAGCAGGAAGACGGATCAGGCTGGAAATTAAATGAGGGAGAAACCTTAATGATTCAGGCAACGGAATATGAAGCGGAAACAAACGGTGGAAATGGCCAGGGAATCATGTATTTTTATATCTGTGACGGTGAAATATTAGATGGAAAATCAGAGCCTCGTAAAGAATTAAATCAAACCTTTGAATTAACTGCAGAAAAATCCGGAGAATATTATATCTGTCTTTTAGGTGTAAGCTCAGATCCTATATCTTTAAAGGAAGGAAAAATAGTTATTAAATAGTAAAAAACGGTTATGAGAGAGAGTGCGATTACCAGGTTAGGTGATCGCACTCTCTCTCATTTTTTTGCTATAGGAAACTTCAAATTTTTTTAAAATTATGCAACTTTTTTAATGTTCCATTGTATATATAGGTAACAGGAAGTGTGGGAAATAAAGGAAGTAAAGGGGGTAAATGTTTATGAAAACAATTTTAAAGCGAACGATTGGTTTTTTTCTTTCTCTTGCAATGATAATTTCTGTAGCATGTTCTACGGCGGTCGCAGCAGAGACACCAGAAGATCAAATTTACATCTCCCAATAAGGGGTGACAACAGAGCGGAACCAAAATGTTAGCTGGACTTCTTAAAACCCATGTTTGCAAACCGGTAATTTTGATTAGCTGTCAGCTAACAAAAATCGGATTGCGTTAGCTGGAAATTGATCATTTTGAATGGAATTTTATGTCACGAATGTGATTAGAAAATAACAAAAGCGTTCGTTGTCAGCTAATTCAGCTAACATTTTTGAACGCTTTGAACCGTCCCTGGGGGGATTCGAACCCCCGCAAAAACCCGCCTTAGGAGGGCGGTGCTCTATCCAGCTGAGCTACAGAGACACATGACGCAAACCCTTGATTTTACTGGGGTTCTAGGATTTTTCCCTTTGGGGAATGCCTCGGTCTTCCTTAGGAGGACCTCGTTATATCCATTTAACTAAGGGAACAATTGTATCTGTATTCCAGACACAGTTAATATCTTATCATAGAACCTACAAATTCTCAACCGTTTTTCATCTATTTGGAAATGAACCGTGTTGATGGAAATACGAGAGAAACTTGATGCAATCGGGATATCGTCTGAACAGGTAGACAAGAATCAAGTAGTTGTTAAGCATGTTAAAATAGATGGGAAACACTGTAGATGTATGACGAGACGGGACGATAGTTATATTGTTGCCGTAACAGTGGAGGATTCTGTTTATTTACAGGGAACTCTTTTAGCAATACTGATAGTGGGCACTTATCTGGTATTGGCGACATGCTGGATGATGTATATGCTCTCGAAAGTTATAAAAGAAAGGGATAGAAGAAAATAAAGCCGGTGCAGGATTCATTTCCTGTATCGGCTTTACTGCTCCTATCAAGACTCTCTATGTTTCTCAATATAATACGGAACGCAGGTTGTGAAGAAATCAAGAATCGTATCTGCATAAGAAGTATCATCTTTTGGAATCGCATGAAGTACCTGTTGAATCGCGAATCCATCAAGTGTAGCCATAAAGATAGAAGCGAATTGTTCTGCAAGCTTACGATCATCAAGTGCAAATGCAGAAGCAAAAAGCGTAGCAGCCTGATCCAGGATCGACTTCAATCCGGAGGTATATTTCTGGGAAAATTCTGAATCACATTTCATTGCATCTGATAATAGAAGTAAGTATAGCTTTTCTTCCTGAAGGCGTTTGAAACGAATCCGAGCTTCTTTTTCTACATTAGAAAAGAGAGAATCTACGGTGATTTTTTCGTTCTCATTTTCATGAAAAATACGATGTGCAAAATGAATCGAATCAGTGACAATCTCATCAAATAAATCCTGTTTATTCTTATAGTAATAATAAATCGCGCCGGTTGTCATATTGGCTTCGGCAGCAATCGAACGCATACTTGTCTTATCAATTCCGAACTTTTCAATCTGTCGGATTGCAGCTTGTTTGATCTGTGTTTTGGTTGTGTTTTTTTGTTCATTCATGTTCTTTACACCTCGAAATGAATTTGTGTTATTACTCACAAAATCTGCATCATCCGTGTCTCTTGGCAGTGTGGTTGACACGGGAGTGAACAGTAACATGATTATAGCATAAAAAAAGATAAATGTAACATCGATATTTGTTTGACAAAGCACATAACAAATGTTATGTTGGTCTTATAGGAAATTATTATAATTTATGAAAAGATTTATGAAAAAGGAGAGGGAATATGACAGACAAATTTAAAGGCTGGTATCCGGACTATATTGAGAACGAAAAAGAACGTGAACCAATCTTAAAACTTGCCAAGATGATGACAGGGCGTGCAAAGAAAAAGCTCGGATTAGAGAAGATGACAAAGTACGATCCGGAGTATTGGGGACTGGCACTTTTGTGTACGGATGAGCAGGCTGAGATCGCATTGAAGATGGGGGTGCGCCAGCCGAAAACTTTAGATCAGATGGTGAAGGTGACAGGCAAGGACAGAGGTTATCTGGAGAAGCAGTTAGAGGAAATGGCAGAGGTTGCGCTGGTGGAGTATAACTGGGAAAATCCACAGCATGAGAAGCAGTATGTACTGCCAATCTTCGTGCCTGGAAGTGCAGAGTTCTCTTGTATGAATGCGAAGATGTTAGAGAAGCATCCGGAGCTTGGAATTTTCTTTGAGAGAATGAGTCGTATTGCATTAGAAGGACTTGCACCATTTATGCCTGAGGGCGGTGTTGGAATGCATGTTATTCCGGTAGAGAAGGCAATTTCAACAGAGAATCAGTCTCTGCCGATCGAGCACATTTCACATTGGCTTGAAAAGTATGAGGGAAAATATGCAGCGAGTCCATGTTCTTGTAGAAGATCTCGTAAAACATTCGATGAGGGATGTGCGGATGATCCGGAAGAATGGTGTATTGCGGTGGGCGATATGGCAGATTATATCGTTGAGACAAATAAAGGTGGACACTATATTACAAAGGAACGTGCGTTAGAGATTCTGAAACAGGCAGAGGACAATGGTTTCGTACATCAGATTACAAATATTGACGGTGAGAATAAGATTTTCGCCATCTGTAACTGTAATGTAAATGTCTGTTATGCGCTTCGTACTTCACAGTTATTTAATACACCGAATATGGACAGATCTGCATATGTTGCAAAAGTTGAGACAGAGAACTGTGTGGCTTGCGGACGTTGTGTAGAGTACTGCCCGGCAGGTGCTGTTAAGCTTGGTCAGAAGCTTTGTAAGAAGGATGGTTCTCAGGTAGAGTATCCGAAGCATGTTCTTCCTACAGAGAAGAAATGGGGACCGGAGATGTGGGACGAAGACTATCGTGATAAGAACCGCATCAACTGTTATGATACAGGTACAGCTCCGTGTAAGACAGCCTGTCCGGCACATATCGCTGTTCAGGGTTATATCAAGATGGCAGCGCAGGGAAGATACAGAGATGCCCTTGCACTGATCAAGAAGAACAACCCACTCCCGGCAGTCTGCGGACATATCTGTAACCGTCGCTGTGAGGACGCATGTACACGTGGAACAATCGATCAGGCAATTGCAATCGATGAAGTTAAGAAGTTTATTGCAGCTCAGGATCTGAATGCTGAGACACGTTTTATTCCGGAGAAAGTAGTTCCGGCAACAAAAGGATATTTCGATGAGAAGATTGCGATCATCGGTGGTGGACCGGCAGGTTTATCCTGTGCATTCTATCTTGCTGAAAAAGGATATAAGCCGACTATTTTCGAGAAAAATGAGCGTGCCGGCGGTATGCTCGTATACGGAATCCCATCATTCAAATTAGAGAAGGATGTCGTACAGGCAGAAATCGATATTATCAAAGAGATGGGGGTAGAGATCAAGACTGGTGTAGAAGTTGGAAAAGACATCACATTAGATGAACTTCGTGCACAGGGATACAAAGCATTTTACATTGCAATCGGATGTCAGGGGGGACGTCTTCCGGGAATCCCGAATGATACAGCAAAGGGATGTGCATCTGCAGTTGATCTCTTAAAAGAGGTGAATGCAAATGAAAAATACGACATCAAGGGTGACGTAGTTGTCATCGGTGGTGGTAACGTAGCGATCGACGTAGCAAGAGACTCTAAGAGATGTGCAAGTGACGATACAAAGGTAAATATGTTCTGTCTGGAGTCCAGAGAGACAATGCCGGCTTCCGTAGAAGAGATAGAAGAAGCTGAGTCAGAAGGAATCGTTGTAAATCCGGGCTGGGGACCGAAGGAAGTTCTCGTAGACGAGAATGGTGAGGTCCGCGGTGTTGTATTAAAGAAATGTCTTTCTGTATTTGATGCAGAAGGAAGATTCAATCCGACATATGATGAGAGTGAGCTTATGACAGTAGAATGTAAGCATGTATTCTTCTCTGTTGGTCAGTCAATCGTATGGGGTGATCTGTTAAAGGGAAGTAAGGTAGAACTTGGACGCGGCAATGGAGCAGTTGCAGACGAGCTTACTTACCAGACAGCAGAACCGGATATTTTTGTTGGTGGAGACGTTTATACAGGACCGAAGTTTGCAATCGATGCGATCACAGCAGGAAAGCAGGGAGCAATCTCAATTCATCGTTTTGTACAGCCACAGTCCAGTCTTACAATCGGACGTAACAGAAATGATTTCATCGAATTAGATAAGAATGACATCAAGGTGGAGAATTATGATAATTCCAGCCGTCAGATTCCAGGACATAATGATGCAATTGATACAAAACATTCCTTCCGTGATGCAAAGCTTTTATTTACAGAAGAGCAGGTGAAAGCGGAGACAGCGCGCTGTCTTGGATGTGGAGCATCTGTTGTTGATCCGAATAAATGTATCGGCTGCGGACTTTGTACAACAAAATGTGAGTTTGATGCAATCAAGTTACATAGAGAACTTCCGGAATGTAGCAGAATGGTTCCTTACGAGGATCGTCTGAAATTTGTTCTTCCGAACATGGTAAAACAGTCCATCAAACTAAAATTTAAGAAGAAATAAATTTGAAAGAAATTAAAGTAACTGTTCAGAGCCAACCTCCAAAATGCTACGCATTTCGTCGGTGTGGCGTATCCGCCAAATAAAATTTCAAAAACAGTCTTAAAAATGCAAACATTTTACACCTGTTTTATGAAATTTTGCTTGGCTCTGAACAGTTACAAATTAAAATCTAAGGAAAATTTTAAAAGGAAACAAGGGGGAAAAGTAAATGGGAATACTTTATAATGTACCTGATTTAAAAACCTGGGGAATTATGTTCTTTATCCTCGTAGTTCTGATCGCACTGAATGAATTAGGACGTGAAACAAAATGGGGTGGAATCTTACTGTTTGTGATTGTTCCGGTTGTGCTGACAATCTTTGTATGGCCGACAACCTGTGCGCCGGGAAATGAGTACGGAACCGGAAACTGGTTCAACTGGGCAAAGACTTACTCTGCACTTGCAGGTTGTGTTGGTTTCATGCTGATGCGTTATATTCCGAATGCGACAAAGCATAAATGGGTAATCTGCTTCCCGCCACTGATTCTTGCAATCAATATTTGTGAGGCAGTTTTCCGTGATTTCGAGGCATACAGCTTCCATGCATTTGCAGGCGAGAAAGTAAACAATCTCTGGGTTATGTCAGGACCGTGGAATATCATGAATGGAATTGCAGGTATTTTAAACATCCTGCTGATCTGCGGGTGGACAGGTATTTACATTTCCAAAGAAAAGAGTAAAGATATGATGTGGCCGGATATGGACTGGATCTATATCCTTGGATATGATCTTTGGAACTTTGCATATACATATAACTGTATTTCAGACCATTCTGTATACTGTGGTGTGATTCTGCTGTTATCCTGTACTATCCCTGCATTCTTTATCAAGAAAGGATGCTGGTTACAGCATAGAGCACACACACTGGCACTTTGGATTATGTTTATCATGACAGTTCCACAGTTTGCAGACAGACTGGCGCCTGTTCCGACAACACATAATCCGAAGGCATTCTTTGCTGTAAGCTTTCTTTCTTTAGTTGTGAATGCGGCAGCAGTTATTTACCAGTTCAGCGTAATCCGCAAGAATAAGTTGAATCCGTTTAAGGATGAGATTTATACAGACAAAGCATTTTACAAGAAAATAAATGCAGAGAATAAATAAATTGATAATAAAAAGTCCAAACAAGGATTTTTTGCGGCCAAAAACAGAAAGTATTTATCAAAATAAAAATATCCTGAACAAGTTGCAGAGCCAGAAAGCCTTGTAACTGTCAGGATATTTTTGTTTGGTGCTGTCAGCTTTAAAAAACGTTATTTACCGACAGCCCCTTCTTTATGTGAGATACATAACTTACTGGAAAATGTCTTAAAAAATCAAGAAAAACATTTAATATATGATATATTTGCAGATTTTGGCTACTTTTCATCTGGATTTGGCAAGAAATGCACCTCCTTTTCGCCTATAATGCAATTGTAAATGAAAAGGAGGTGTTTAGAGATGATGAAGAGAATTAAAAGATGGCTGCATGAGATTTATGAAGAAGATATTAAGTTCTTTGGACAGATGAACGGAATGTACTTTAGATAAGCAATAGAAAAAGAAAATAAAAGAAAAAAGGAGAAAGAAAATTATGAGAAAATTAGCAAAATGGTTTGAAGAATC
>NZ_QTZH01000062.1:0-13031 GCF_003462585.1 Ruminococcus sp. OM04-4AA
CAATCACTCCGCTGATTGACACGGAGGATGCGTGTTTTGACTTGAATGCATCTCGCCCCATCGCCAAAGGCGATTTAAAATGGCGAGATGCGTTGCTGGTCGCACATCGTGTGAACAGTAACAAAGGCTAGTATAGACAATGGCTGAGAGATGAATTAAAATAGAATTATAAAAACTTAAAAAAGACAGCAGAGAGTGAGTGATCATTCCCTGCTGTTTTCGGACGTTATAAAAGAAATAGTGAAAATGTAAAATGAGCGTGTGGGAGGCGCGGGGGAATGATTACAATACTGATTGTAGATGATGAAAAACTGGAGAGAAGGGGAATCCGTTTTCTGCTGAAAAGAGAAGGAGACTTCCAGATTTTAGAAGCGGCGAATGGAAAGGATGCACTTGGCGTATTAGCATCTAATCATGTAGATATTTTGTTTTCAGATGTGAAGATGCCTTACATGAATGGTCTGGAACTGACGAAAGCAGTAAGAGAAGATCATCCGGAGATGGAAATCGTGATTTTCAGCGGATATAATGATTTTTCCTACGCGAGAGAGGCTCTGCGATATGGTGTCGTGGATTATGTCCTAAAGCCGGTCGATCCGAACGAATTTCATAAGACCTTTCAACGAGTGATGGAAAATATCTCATCTAAGGAAGAGAAGCAAAAGCAGCAGAACAGAAAAGAAGATTATCTGAAGAAATACTTCTTCCTGAGATATCTATATTCGGGAAAAGAAGAGGATTTTGTTCAACTTGAGAAATTAACGGATGAAACAGAAGACGATGTTTCACAGTTTTCGCGCATGGTTCTTGTCAGTGCATCCAATGGTTTTTTCGAGACGGAGGAGGAACATTTTCTGACAAGTCTGAAGGAAGAGGTGCAGAGAGAATTTTATTATGTGAATCTGAATTCAAATGAGTCCATCTTTCTGTTCGCGGAGAAGTATACAGACTATCATGTGGTTGTAGAGAAAATGTATCGGTTCTTTGCGCATCAGTTTGACAGTGAATGTTATTTTGCGGTCAGTAAAGAAATTGAGGATAGAAAGAATCTGGCAGAGGAGTTTAAAGCCCTGGAAGGAATGCTGGAAGAGCAGTTCTACCAGCCACATCAGCATTTATTTTTTCACGGAGAGAAGCAGGAAGAGAAGAAAGCAGACCCGGCAGAAGATTCTGAAATCATGGAACAGATCACGAATGATATTCAATATAAAGATCTGCCCCATCTCCGTCAGGATTTTCAGAAATTGGAAGATAAATACCGTGCCAATAAGCAGTTTTCAGATATGTATGTAAAGTTTGTATTTTCCGGAATTTTAAAAGAATTGCTTGATCAGATGGATGGAATGGATGAGAAAATGCTTTCGAAGAGAGTGGATCGGTTATATCGTTGCAAAAACCTGAAGGATGTGATTGCTATAGTAGACGAAGCACTTCAGGAATATGAACACTGTATACAGGAACAGGAAGACGGATTCCGCTCAGAGATTACGAAAGTAAAAAGCTACATTTATCATCACTACCAGGAGAGGAATCTTGGAGCAGAGACGCTTTCAGCAATGGTATTTCTTTCTCCCGGATATTTAAGTGCTGTGTTCAAAGAAGAAACGGGAGTGACACTGAACCGCTTTATCCGTGAAGTGCGGATGGAAAAAGCGAAAGAACTTCTTGAGACAACGAATATGAAGATCTCCGGAATTGCAAAAGAAGTAGGATTTTCCAATAACTCATACTTCTGTAGAAGTTTCAGGGAATTTTTCGGAGACACACCGGAAGCATGCAGGAAAGGAACAGAGGCGGATGAAAAAACAAATACGGAAGCTGCTCCATCGATTTGAAAATCTGAAATTCCGTAAGAAACTGTCAGTTTTGATGTTGATTGTAGGATTGGTGCCGGTTGTATTCCTGGCTTTTTCTATGCAATATGGCATGACGAATCAGCTGAGAGAAAAGGAACAGTATAACCTGGAAAAAATACTGGAGCAGTCGGTGAACTCAATTGAGAACCAGTCACAGATTTATGAAAATCTGGTCGATTATTTATCCTATTCACAAAGTCTCAGGAATATTTTCGATACGGAAATGGAATCAGATTATGAGAAATATTTGAAATATGTGAAAGTAGCAGATCCGTTGCTTCAGATGCCGACCATCTATCACAAAGAGATTCGGAGTATTACGCTGTATTCTGACAATATAGAAGTGCCACATGGAGATACACTTCTTCCAATGTCAGAAGCGGAGAATCAACAGTGGTATTCTAGGCTGAATGAAGGAACGCTGATGCAGTGGAGCATTACTCGTGGGGGGAATAAATCAATCATTGCCAGTCGAAAATTCTACGATAATGATACGATCAAAGCAGTATTGGAGATGCGCCTGGATTATGAAAAAGTTCTTGGTCCATTCATGAGTCAGATTACAGACAATACTGGTGGCATGATTATGGATGAAAACGGAACTGTTGTTTATGCAGATTGTTCTATGGATAAAAAATACCGTCCAAAGAATATTGAGAATCTTAAGGATGTCAGTGATAAGTATTATATTTCACAGAGAACAATGAAAGATACCGGATGGAATTTCTATATCTATCGTCCAAAGGCGGTAAGTGAAAATGCAATCCATAAGCTTCTGCTTAAAAATATTCCATTAATTATAATCAGTGTTCTCCTTTTGAGTCTTTTAGGGTATGTTTTCTCCATCCGTATGGTGTCACAGTTGGAATTATTGACAGAGAATATGAACCAGATTAATATGGGACTTCGCAAGGTTACGGTGCAGAGTAAGTCCAAGGATGAGGTTGGTGTGTTGATTCGGTCATTCCAGCGCATGATGGATCAGATGAACCATTTGATCTCAGAAGTATATGAGAGTAAGATCCAGCTTCAGAATAGTGAGATGAGAGCGCTGCAGGCACAGATCAATCCACATTTCCTTTACAATTCACTTTCTATTATCAATTGGAAAGCAATTGAAGCGGGGGAGGATGAAATCAGTCATGTGACATTGGCACTGTCTACTTATTATAGAACAAGCCTGAATCGTGGTGAAACAATGACTACGGTGGCAAAAGAAATTGATAATATTCGTGCATACCTCAAGATCCAGTTGGTTATGCATGATAACGAGTTCCGCGTGGTCGAACAGATTTCGGATGGTCTTAATGATTATATGATACCGAAGCTGATCCTGCAGCCGCTGGCAGAAAATGCAATCGATCACGGAATCGATGTGTCAGATAATGAGGATCCAACATTGTGGCTGACGATTCGTGAAGAAGATAAGCATATTTTCTTTGAAATCAGGGACAACGGAGCAGGAATGACGCAGGAAAAGGCAGATCAGATCCTGACCTATCAGTCGTCCGGTTATGGCGTGCGAAATGTCTGTGACAGAATCCATGTTCTTTACGGAGAGAAAGGTGAGATGAAGATAGAAAGCACTCCTGGAAAAGGAACGCGTGTCTTTATCCGGATTCCGAAGAAGACGGAGGCAAAGGTGTTATGAAAAACGATAGGAAAAAGCGAATTCTTTCAGCCCAGCTTGTATTAATTTTATTGATGATACTTTGGTGCGGAACTTGTTTTGAATCAAAAGAAAGTCAAAGACAGATGGAACAGTCAGATGCATCTCAAAGTGAGTCTGGTGCAGGCGAAGCAGCTGAAGTGAAAAGAAAACTGATGTATGAAGCAATGCATACGCCGCTTGGAAAATATCCTGAGACAGTCACGTATACACTTGGCAAGATTGCAGGAGCAAATAATTCGAATCTCCCGGTGGGAAATACGTACGAAAACAATGCGTATACGAGATATCTGAAGAAAGTGCTTAATATTCAAAATGCAGATGTCTTTGAATTGCAGGATGGCAATACGTATGAAGAGGCAGTCAATGTAGCGATTGAAGATCGAGATATTCCGGATGTGCTTGTCGTGAAAGGAAGAGATAACCTGCTCCGCCTGATTGAAGCAGGTATGATTGAAGACCTCACAGAAACTTATGAAGAGTGTACGACAGATACAATCAAAGAAATGTATGACAGTTATGGAGATTCTCTCTTACAATCTGCAACAGTTGATGGAAAGTTGTATGCATTTCCGAATACGGTGATCGATGACGGAGCTCCACTTCTCTGGTTGAGGAAAGACTGGATTGAGAAGTTGGGATTGAAGGAACCGGAAACGGTAGAAGAAGCGTTGGAGATAGTGCGTGCATTTGTAGAACAAGATGCAGCAGGAGACGGTCAGACGATTGGTCTTGCCTGTAGTACAGATGTGATTGCCGGGGCGGACCAAACTTATGGAGTGGATTCAGCGTTTATACATACAGGTGCAATGCCATGTCACTGGATTCTGGATGAAAGTGGAGATGTAGTTTATGGGTCAGTAACGCAGGAAACAAAAGAAGCACTTTCAAAGCTTCGTAATCTATATGAGGATGGGATACTCGACCAGAGATTCTTGTTGAGAAAGACGGAAAACATAGATAATCTGTTAAAAACCGGACATTGCGGAGCAATCTACGGACGTTGGTGGGCTCCGAATAATCCGCTTAGTGCGGCATATAGTGTCGATTCAAATGCAGAGTGGAAACCGTATCTTTTAGACAAAGAACAAGTGAATGAGACACAGAAGATATCAGTTTTTGAATCCTATGACCAGTGGATGTATGTGGTGGTACGCAAAGGATATGAACATCCGGAAATTGTAGCAAAGTATGTGAGTGCGATTTTTGACCAGTCCAGATATGCAAATGATGCTTCAGCAAGAGAATTGAATGACTATTTTTCCATTAATGTAGATCCGACAGCCCGTCCGTTGAATATTAATGTGGATTATGAAGATGCACTTTATCGGACAACAGAACATATTCAGGCAGCGTTGGACAAAACGCTTGATGCGTCGGAATTGAGTGGACTAGAAAAATCTTATTATGATACATGTAAATCATTTTTGAATGGACAGTTGACAACGGCAAATGGCTGGGCAGCTTATGCATCAAGAATTGAGGCAGTGGGGGAACTGCAGAAAGCGGGAATACGAAGTGCACAGACAATGCCTTTGGAAAACGTAAATGCCGAAATCCCGCAGGAATTACAGGAACTGGAGAAGGAAGCGTTTCTTCAGATTATCAGCGGGGAGAAACCAGTGGATTACTTTGATACTTTTGTGGTAGAATGGTATGCGAACGGCGGAAAAGAACTGACCGAACAGGTACAGAATGCCTATGAAAGTGGAAAGGATTAAAAAGAATGGATATTAATCAGAGACTGACAGAAGAACTGGATGTAAAACGCTGGCAGATCGATGCGGCAGTACAGCTGATCGATGAAGGCAATACGATTCCATTTATTTCAAGATATAGAAAAGAAGCAACCGGAGAACTGAATGATGAACAGCTGAGAAAGCTGTATGAACGTCTGGTATATTTAAGAAACCTGGAAGAAAAGAAAGAGCAGGTAATCTCAAGTATTGAAGAGCAGGGAAAACTGACAGAAGAATTAAAGAAACAGATTCTGGCAGCGGAAACACTTGTGGCAGTAGAAGACCTGTATCGTCCGTATCGTCCGAAACGACGTACCCGTGCGACAATCGCGAAGGAAAAGGGACTTGAGCCATTGGCTGCACTGATCACATTGCAGAAGACAAAAGAGCCGCTTGAGAAGGCAGCGGAAGCGTATATTTCCGAAGAAAAAGGTGTGGAAAGTGCAAAGGATGCAATCAGCGGAGCATGTGATATTATTGCAGAAAGCATTTCAGATGAGGCAGCTTACAGAACCTGGATCCGAGAGACGACAATGAGAAAAGGAAAGGTTACTTCTCAGGCGAAGGATCCGGAGGCAGAGTCTGTTTACGAGATGTATTATGAGTTTGAAGAAGCAGTTGCGAAGCTTGCCGGACACAGAATCCTTGCATTGAACCGTGGAGAGAAAGAAAAATTCCTGACAGTGAAGGTGGAAGCACCGGAAGAAGATATTTTAAGATATCTTGAGAGAAAGGTGATCCGTACAGAGAATCCTTATACAACACCGGTATTGAAAGAGACAATTGCAGACAGTTACAACCGTCTGATCGGACCGGCTATTGAGCGTGAGGTCAGAAACGAACTGACAGAGAAGGCAGAAGACGGGGCAATCGAAGTGTTTGGAAAGAACCTTCATCAGCTCCTGATGCAGCCGCCGATTGCAGGCAAGGTTGTGCTTGGCTGGGATCCAGCTTTCCGTACGGGATGTAAGCTGGCAGTTGTTGATGAGACAGGAAAGGTAATCGGAACAACCGTTATTTATCCGACTGCACCGACAACAGAGAAGAAGATCCAGGCAAGTAAAGATCTGCTTAAGAAGATTATTCCGAAGTATCACGTTTCTCTGATCTCTCTTGGAAATGGTACTGCTTCCCGTGAATCAGAACAGTTTATCGTAGAGCTTCTGAAAGAGATTCCGGAGAAGGTACAGTATGTGATCGTCAATGAGGCGGGGGCATCAGTATATTCCGCAAGTAAGCTGGCAACAGAAGAATTCCCAAAATTTGATGTGGGACAGAGAAGCGCGGCATCAATCGCACGCCGTCTGCAGGATCCGCTTGCAGAGCTTGTAAAGATTGACCCGAAATCCATCGGTGTCGGTCAGTATCAGCATGATATGAACCAGAAGAAACTTGGAGAATCCTTGAATGGAGTTGTAGAGGATTGTGTAAATAAAGTCGGAGTAGACTTAAATACTGCTTCTGCACCGCTACTTTCCTATATTTCAGGAATCAGCAGTGCGATTGCGAAGAATATTGTAGCTTACAGAGAAGAAAACGGTCGTTTTACAGACAGGAAAGAACTGTTAAAAGTACCGAAACTCGGACCGAAAGCTTTTGAGCAGTGCGCAGGATTCATGCGTATTTCAGAAGGAAAGAATCCGCTGGATTCGACAGGTGTTCATCCGGAATCTTATGCGGCAGCAGAAAAGCTACTGAAGAAACAGGGATATGAAGCAGCGGCTATCACAGCACATCAGTTGACAGGACTTGGCCTTACGATTGGTGATTATAAGAAGCTTGCAGAAGAGCTTGGTATTGGTGAGATCACACTTCGTGATATCGTCAAAGAGCTTGAGAAACCGGCCCGTGATCCGCGTGATGAGATGCCAAAGCCAATCCTTCGTACAGATGTCCTTGAAATGAAAGATCTGAAGGAAGGTATGGTGCTGAAAGGTACTGTGAGAAATGTAATTGACTTTGGAGTATTTGTGGACATTGGAGTTCACCAGGATGGACTTGTACACATTTCTCAGATCACAGACAGATATATCAAACATCCGCTGGAAGCAGTAAGCGTTGGAGATATTGTGGATGTGAAGGTGATGAGTGTGGATCTGAAGAAGAAGAGGATTCAGCTGACGATGAGAGGAATTTAAGGTTGAGTAGCTTGGGTTTGATTAAGATGCGTGAGGAAGTTTCTTTATTGCATCGGACACCGGCCCGCTCTACCTCATCCCTTTGACAATCTGTAACGGAAAAGCCAGAACACTCGCCATGCGGGGCTCCTGTCTGACTTTTCCTAACAGATTCTGCAAAGTGTATTCGGAACGCTCCTGCCTTATATGTGTCCTCAACAACAAAGAAACTTCCTCACTTACATTATTCAAACCGAAAGTATTTGCTTCGAGGTGACGGATTCAAGGAAAATATTGAAGTCGAGGACAAAAGTAAAAAACACCTAGAACAGAAACAAATAGAGTATCTGTTTGGGCGTTTTTTAAATTCAATTATCTGATTTTCTGTGTTGCTCCGTAAAGTTTTGGACCTACGATTGCAGCGATGATGATTTTTGCTACATCTCCTGCAAGGTATGGGATAACACCCATCATAAGTCCTTCTTTGAAGGAGAGGCTTAACAGTTTGGCAAGCCATACAGTTCCGAATGCATAACATACAGCCATTCCGATGATCATTCCGATGATTGTAGGAACGAGCTTACGATCAAAGTGATCAAGTGCAAATCCCATGATCAGTGCAAGGAAGATAAATCCAATCAGGTATCCTCCGGTTGGTCCTGCGAGAACCTGGAGACCTCCGCGGAAAGAGGAGAAGACCGGGACACCAACTGCTCCGAGCAGGAGGTAGATGATAAAGCTGATTGTTCCGTTTTTCATTCCGAGAACAAAGATTGCAAGAAAGATTGCAAAGTTTGTAAGGGAGATCGGAACAGGGCTGAATGGCAGTGGGATGGAAAGTGGTCCGAGGACGCAAGTGACTGCAGTCATCAGGCAATGAGCACCATCTGTTTTGTTTTTATTTTCTGGTTGTCTACGGCAACTGTGCCGGAAGTTTCATTCTGTGACATTTCAATTTACTCCTTTAGATCTTAATACTTATCGCTGTTTCAAGCGAGCTTTAACATTACTGTTTGAAATAGAACAACGATTGAGTTCTTCGTTAGTATAATTCATGAAAAGCTGATTGTCAACCATAAAATACAAAAAGGTTAACAATTAAAAATCTGTGAAGATCTTATTAATTTTGCAGACATGTGATAGGCAAAGTGGAAAGAATAAGGTAGAATAGATAAAGTTAGGAAAATTGCCAGAAGAGAAAGGGATTGCATGTTTGGATATGTAACGGTCTGTGAACCGGAATTAAAAGTAAAAGATCTGAAGAAATACAGGGCATATTATTGTGGACTTTGCCGTACATTGAAAGAAGATTATGGATTTATGGGGCAGATGACATTGACGTATGACATGACATTTGCAGTTATTCTGTTATCTTCTTTATATGAGACGACTACGAAACATGAGGAACACCGCTGTAAAGTTCATCCAGCGAAACGGCAGCATATGTTGCAAAATGAGATAACATCTTATGCGGCGGCGATGAATGTACTGCTGGCTTATTATCATATGGAAGATGACTGGCAGGATGATCGTAAAGTGTCAAGTCTGATGACGAAGAGCTGATTCAGGGAAAAGCGAAGAAAACCATAGAGAAATATCCGCGGCAGAGTGAGATCATCCGGAAATCATTGAAAGAACTTGGAGAATGTGAACATGAGAACAGCATGGATATTGACCGGGCAGCAGGATGTTTTGGCAGATTAATGGCGGAACTTTTTGTTTGGAAGGAGGATATCTGGGAGAAGACGCTCAGAAAGATGGGGTTCTATCTCGGAAAATTCATTTATCTGATGGACGCTTACGAGGATCTGCCGGAAGATAGAAAGAAGAATCGCTATAATCCATTGAAAGAACTGGCAAAGCGGCCGGACTATGAGGCGCAGATGGAACAGATCCTTCGAATGATGATCGCGGAGAGTACGGTTCGTTTTGAACAATTACCATGTCTGGTTGACGTAGACATTTTGAGAAATATACTGTATGATGGAGTTTGGAATCATTATAATAAGATTCAGATGAAGAAAAGAGAGGACAACAAAGATGAACAAAAATCCATATGATGTGCTTGGGGTATCACCAAACGCATCGGATGATGAAATAAAGAGAGTGTATCGGGATCTGACAAGAAAATATCACCCGGATGCAAATGTGAACAATCCGTTAGCAGATCTTGCAGAAGAGAAGTTTAAGGAAGTACAGGAAGCGTATGATATTATCATGAGAGAACGTGCGAACGGAGGAAATTCGTATGGGAATAATTATGGATATGGTTCTTCTGAAAGTTATTCTTATGGAAATCAGAACAGCTCTTATGGCTATGGAACGATGGATCCTAAACTGCAGGCAGCTGCGAATTATATTAACAGCAGACGTTACAGAGAGGCGATCAATACACTGGATCAGGTTCAGCAGAGAAGTGCAATGTGGTATTATCTGAGTGGCTGTGCGAATGCAGGAATCGGAAATCAGATTCTGGCGAGGGATCACGCAGCACAGGCAGTAAATATGGAACCAAATAACATGCAGTTTCGTCAGCTGTTGAATCAGCTCGACTTTAACAGCAGAAGATATCAGAATAGTCCGTATGGTGGAGGCTATGCACCGGGAGGACAGAATTCCTGTGGTACAGGAAATATGTGCTGCGACTTATGGCTTGCGGACACATTGTGTGAATGTATGGGAGGCGATCTCTGCTCATGCATGTAAAAGCAAAACAAATAGCATTCGGCGGCCTTCTGCTTGCAGTGACTGTCGTATGCATGGCACTTGGAAGCGTGATCGAGACGAATACATTGTTTTTGCTGGCAGCAGCGGCATTTTTTGTAGGGATTGTTATCCGCGAGTTCGGCCTCGTACAGGGGCGGCCTTTTATCTGGCAGCAGTGTTATTAGGACTTCTTGTCACGCCAAATAAGTTTTATGTGATTACATTTGCTGCGATGGGATTCTATATTCTTGGAATTGAAGCGGTCTGGATGTTTCTTGCGAAAAGACCACAGATGGGACATAGGATGGGAATTTATTGGTTTGCAAAATATGTGATCTTTAACTTGGTTTATCTCCCGTGTCTTTTTGGATTCCGGTCGATGCTGTTTCAGAAAGCGGTGTCAGATCAGTTGCTTTTGGCAGCTGTAATGGTTGGACAGATAGCGATATTGGTTTATGATAAAGCTTATCAGTATGTACAGGGAACCCTATGGGAAAAATGGAGAAAACGTGTTCTGTAAAGAATGTATGAGAAAATCTTGTCGAGATGACAGGATTTTTTTTAAATAAAAGGAAATGAGCCACATCTCTGTGACTCAAGGGGGAAAAAGTTTATGAAAAAGTGTTCTTTTTAAGAACAATTATAGTATAGAGGTATTTTGTGAAAAAAGTGTGATGAACTTTTGAACCTAAAATGAACATTATTGAAAAATTTTATTAAGAACTCTATAAACCTAGTAGGATAAAAGGAATATTAACATATTAGTCGAAAGTGCTGTGGGTGATATCGATTTCAACACAAAAATGATATTAAATATCAATAAAAGGGGTTGCATTTTTATTAAGAGCGCGCTATAGTAATAAGAGTAAAAGGAATTTAATCTTCGGGGTAGGGTGCAAGTCCCAACCGGCGGTATAGTCCGCGACCCGCATATGATGCGGCTGAACTGGTGACTCGTCTGTGATGGCATTACAGAATGGGAATTCCGGTACCGACAGTAAAGTCTGGATGAGAGAAGAAGTTCATGCCCGCAGGAACAGAAAGAGAGATATTCGAATAGGATATCTGATTGCCTGAGAATCTTGCGAGAATGCCATTAAGAGCAGAAAACATGAATCCCGGAAGGTAATAAACCTTCCGGGTTTTTTCTTGTGAAGATTACCTTTTTCAAAAAGAAAAAGTGCTGTTTAGGATAAAGACAGTGGATAGAAAAAGGAGAGTAACACTATGAGTACAGAGACAAAGACACTAACAAACGCAGATGCGAAGATTCAGCCGAAGCTGGGGGTAAAGGCATTAGTTCAGATCGGAATGCTTTCAGCAATCGCAGTAGTTTTGATGATGTTTGATATTCCGCTTCCGTTTGCACCGACATTTTATAAGATTGATTTAAGTGAGGTTCCGGTTTTGGTAGGATGCTTTGCAATGGGACCAATGGCAGGAGTTCTTGTAGAACTTGTTAAAATCTTACTGAATCTTGTTTTAACAGGAACACAAACAGCAGGTGTTGGAGAGATTGCAAACTTTATTATCGGATGTTCATTCTGTGTACCTGCAGGCCTCATTTACAGAAGAAACAGAACAAGAAAGAGTGCATTGATCGGAATGGTAACAGGAACAGTTCTGATGATCGTGATTGGATGCTTCGTCAACGCATTTGTATTGCTTCCAACTTATGCAGCTGCATTCGGAATGCCGATTGACGCACTGGTTGGTATGGGAACAGCAGTTAACTCACATATCACAAGCCTTTCTACATTTGTTATGTTTGCGGTAGCACCGTTCAACCTTGTGAAGGGAATTGTTGTTTCACTGATTGTATTTTTAATCTACAAGAAGATCAGCCCAATCTTCAGAATCAGATAATAGACGAAGAGAAAAGCCCAAGATAAAAGAATATAAGTGAAAGAATATAAGTTGCCCCGGGACAGATTGGTTTTAAAGTCTGTTCCGGGGCATTTTTTGTTAGCGTATCTTCATCGCACTGAGTGCGGCACCGATCGCACCGGCGTAGCGGGCATCCGGGCTGGAGATCACTTCTTTTCCAAGTTTTTTTGATAAAGCTTCGCGGATATATTCACATTCACATAGACCGCCGGTCAGGCAAAATGTGGACATCTCACCATTCATCCGGCTGAGCTGGGCGGTAACCTTACGAATGGTGGAATCTACTACTGCATAAGCAATATTTTCTTTCGGTTCACCTTTGCCGATCAGTCCGATAACTTCGGATTCTGCGAATACAGTACACATGGAGCTGATCGTTGTGTCAGAATCCAGGCGTGCCAGCTCAAACATTTCATTCGGGCGAAGGGAGAGGGTGTTGGCCATCACTTCAAGAAAACGTCCGGTTCCGGCGGCGCATTTATCGTTCATGATAAAATCCTTTACGAAGCCCTGTTCAATCTGAATGATCTTCGTATCCTGGCCACCGATGTCGATTACGGTCAGGTCTGGCTGGTGAAATAAATGTACAGCGCCAAGTGCATGGCAGGTGATCTCTGTAACAGCCTTATCTGCATAAGGAACAGAGATGCGTCCGTAACCGGTTGCTACACAGCAGGAAGAGTCATCAGAAAGGTTGATTCCGGCAAATTTAAGTTTCTGAAGGATTTCCTCGGCTGTATCTATGCTGCTCCATCCGGTTGGCTGAACGAATTCCCGGATAATTTCTTTCTTTTCGTTCAAAACAGCGGTTTTCGCACAAGTTGAACCGATGTCAATTCCAATATAGTTCATAATAAAAACTCCTTTATAAAAACAGTCGGCTCTCGCATGAGAACAGCCGACTGTTCGTAATAGGTTACTGTTCACTCCCGTGACAATCACTTCGTTGATTGACACGGAGGATGCATGTTTTGGCTTGAATGCATCTCGCCCCATCGCCAAAGGCGATTTAAAATGGCGAGATGCGTTGCTGGTCGCACATCGTGTGAACAGTAAC
>NZ_QTZH01000063.1:0-12961 GCF_003462585.1 Ruminococcus sp. OM04-4AA
AGTTCAATCAGAGTTAGTTAAACAAGAGCAATATGAAATATTTGAATGATCAATAAATGTCACCAATATAAAAAGCGTGAAGGAAGGGATTTTTTTGTTAAAAAAGAATAATGAACTGAGGAAAGGTGGATATCTAAAAAGTTTTCATAAGGATATCTAATGACTATAGGGTACATTTGGTTGGAAAAGAATCTACGGATTTTAATGTCGGGGACTTGGTTATAGTGACATACAATGGCGCTGTAGAGGATACAGCACCTGCTTCTTTAGGTGGTGTCACGGAAATTAAACCTTTAAAAAAATAAAAGGAGACTGTCATGAAAAAATATGCAGAATCGAAAGGATTCTTTGATTTTAAAGCAGAAAGGGAATTATATTCCATTGTTAAAGCATGGTGAGAGTGTTCAAGTCAACGAAGAGAGAGGATATTGTTGCCCGAGAACTGCAAAAACAGGAAATCTATACAGTCTATACAGAAAAAAGAACCGACAATTGTGATATGCTACCCTCATATAGGACAATGAAATATAAAAGTCCTATATGGGGGTATTTTCATGTTCAGAAAGAGTAAGATAGAACCAGTAGAAAAAGTAAAAATAGTCGAACGCTACCTTGCAGGAGAAATTAGCATACGGCAAGCAGGAAAAGAATTGGGAGTTGATCATCATAGTATTCGAAATTGGATTTCTATTTATCAGTATGATGGACCAACTGGATTACTCAATCAACCGAAAAACAAATCTTATTCAAAAGATTTAAAAATATCTGCTATAAATGATTATCTTAACGGAGAAGGATCTCTTCAGGATATTTGCACAAAATACGGAATTCGTTCACACAAACAGCTTTCCGATTGGATTAAGGTGTATAATTCTGGTGGAATATTAAAAACATCCACTGGAGGTGCTTACATGAAAAAAGCAAAGAACACTACACTTGATGAGAGATTAAAAATAGTAACAGATTGTCTTGCAAATGATAAGAATTATGGTGCAATGGCACTCAAATATGATTGTTCCTATCAACAAGTACGCAATTGGGTAATACGATACGAAAAGATGGGTCAAGCGGGTCTGGAAGACAGACGTGGACGTCGTATAGCTTCTCTTCCAAGCAGAACACCTGAAGAAGAGCTACGTGACAAGATAGCTGAACTGGAAAGAAGAAATCTAGACTTACAAATGGAGAATGATCTGTTAAAAAAAGTCAGAGAACTGGAAAGGAGGGGTCGCTATCTTTAATCCATCGGTTAGCCGAATATGAAGCCATCCAAAAACTATCGTCTACTAAGCATTATCCCATAGATAGACTTTGTAAATATCTTAATGTTACACGTTCTGCGTATTACCGCTGGGTAAAATATCCGAAAAGTAATAATGAACTTCGAAACGAAAGACTATCCACTGAAATCCAAAGGATTCATAACCAGCATCCAGATATGGGATACCGAAGGATTCGTGATGAATTAGATGGACATAAAGGAATTCATGTGAATGATAAACGAGTACTTCGTATTTGTAGGAAATACGATATAAATCAAATATTAAATGGAAACCTAAGAGTTGTACCAGAGGAGACAGAAATCCTGATCACATAGCAAAAAACTATTTACACCGTGAATTTCACGCCGAAAAACCGAATGAAAAGTGGCTTACAGATGTTTCTGAATTTAAATACTACAACGGAATAGAAGTTCATAAAGTTTATCTGAGTGCTATTTTAGATTTATATGATAGAAGGATTGTTTCCTTTAAAATCAGCGATCATAATGATAATCCATTAGTTATGGACACGTTTGATGAGGCTGTCCGTCAGGAGCCAGATGCACACCCATTAGTTCATTCTGATCGAGGCTTTCAATATACAAGCGCACAGTTTTATACTAGATTAAAAAAACATCATATGAAGCAGAGTATGTCTAGAGTTGCCCACTGTATTGACAATGGACCAATGGAAGGGTTTTGGGGATATTGGATGTATAGCAGTATCAATTCGGTTCATACATAGAAGGCTTTGGGTCAATAGAAATGACCCAAAGCCTTCTTCTTAATCAATCCCATCTGTCTCAATAATAAACCGCACTTCCCCAGTCTGTTCTTCTAACTTACCACCATAATTATCGTATTCGGCGTCCGCTTCTTTGACCGCTTTCATTCTTTTGGAGAGATTCTTCAGATCATCCCCGCCTAGTTTTTTAAGTTCCTGGATTCCTTCTTTATCAAAAAGAGTAAGCCCTTCAGAAAGAGAAGAGATTCCTTCAGCAAGGGTTGTGTATCCTTCTTTTAGATCTTTCCCAGCTGTGCCCAGTTTCGTGGCTCCTTGAGAGAGCGTTGAACTACCTTCGGACAGCTGCTCGATTCCATGTTGGAAAGAGGTAAGTCCCTGAGTAAGTTGTAAACTGCCGGCAGATAAAGCAGAAAGTGAGTTCTGTAAAGTCTTTAATGTCTCACTGAGAGAAGAAAGACTCTGCGTTGCCTGAGCAAAGGAACCGGCACCGGAAGACATCTGGTCAAGCGTAGTATGGCAGGAAGCAATCAGTTCCGTCAGGCTGTTTAATGTTCCTTCCGTGGCGGATTTCAGCTGATCGATATCTGTGGAGGAAGAGGGAAGATCAAGGTTCTGATCAATTGCAGATGCAATCGTATCATTTATTTCATTCTTTAATTGTGACATCTTATCGTTGACAGCATTTTTAGATTCTTCTGATAATTCAGAATCGGATGCAGTTTCAGAAACAATCTGATCGATCGCAGACTGGACAGCATCTGTCGCAGCGGTTTTGGACTGTTTTTTTGCATCTTCTGTGATAGAAGATTTCAGAGTATCCCAGTTGACGGATGCGAAGGAGGATTTTGCCTCTGCAAGGGAGGAATCAACATAATCCAGCTGTTGTCTAAGTGATTTGATCTGTTCCTGAAGTGATGAAACTGTTTCAGCAGACGGAATAGAACTGGAATCCGTGTTAATCTGACTAGAGAGAGCAGAATTCAGCTGTTCAAGTCCATTTTGAAGAGAAGAAGCACCTGAAACCAGCTTTCCGGAATTTTCATTAAGTGCAGTTACACCGTCATCTAAAGTGTCTGTTCCCTCGGCAAGTTGTGAGATACCGTCTACATATTGTCCAAGATAATTTTGATAAGTAGAAGCACCACTCAGCAGCTGCGCTGCTCCGTCAGCTAGTTTGCCGGATACATCTCCGAGTTCCTGCAGGCTGTCAGCGGCATCCTCCATATCGTCAAAGGAATCCTCTTCGAGATCTTCAAACAGACCGGAGGAAATTACGGTCGCAGTAAAGTCCATCTCAAAATCTGTTACATCTGCAGTTACTTCCACTGACTCTGGGATAGAGATACCTTCCGTAGGTTCGTAATCAGTGAGTTTCAGACTGTCTGTGAGTCCCGGGCAGGCATAACCGACAACAACGCTTTGGTCATTTATTGTAAATATTTTACCATTCGTCACCTGGATATTAGAAGCAGTGTCTTCCGGAAGGATCATGGCAGAGATCACTGCGAATGGAACTGGAGAAGTCATCTCTTCACCATTTACAGTTACATTTTCTTCGGTAGTATTTTCATAATCAAAACGAATTCCAAGTTTTCCACTTTTTCCGGAGAGATCTTCCGGCTGTATAGACTTTCCATCCAGTGTGTAACTGATTTTTACATTTATAGGAAGTTCTTCCGTAGAAGTCCCTTCATAATGAATGTCCGCCCCTTTGTTTTCCCAGGTAATCGTCCCGTCAGAGGATTGGGTGAAGGACTCATTACCTTTCGTATTTTTTATGTCTTTCAGAGTTGAGAAGTCTTTGATTTCCTTTGATGTTCCGGTATTTTTTAAGTCTGTCTGGACTTTGATCTCATGTATCGTTCCGCTTGCATCAGCCTTTACATATACGGTTTCTGATTTATCAGCATCTGAAGCAGTAGTAGCTATCTTGGTGTCAGTTGAGCATCCTGTCAGACTTGTGGCAGAAATCAGGACAAGACTGGCACACAGACCGGGAACTAATTTTTGTAATAGTTTTCTTTTCACGAGAAATCCTCCTTTCAAATGGTACCTGCACTGTTATGCCTAACTTAGAAGTTTGCAGGTACAGTCACGATTATTCAATATTTTTTAAGGCCTGATCCATAGGAACTTTCTTGATCCTGCGGTATTCGGTCAATGCAACAAGCAAGTAAGTTACGAATCCTAGCAGGAACATTTTTACATACAGGACCGGATTAATGTACAATGGAATCCAACCAGAAATACTGCTGAGCATAATTCCGCGGAAGAGAGCGTTCATAAGAACTGTTTCGATCGGAAAACTCAGAAGCAGGAAAACCACGACCATAATGGTTGTAGACAGCAGATACAGACTGCTGATCTCCCGGTCAGAGTATCCAAGTATTTTTGTCATAGAGATCGACTGTGCATTCTTTTCGATAATGATCTTTGACAAAAGATAGATCAGAATCATAAAAAGCACGATTGAAAATCCGTCTAGCAGATACATCATGCTTCCCATCGAAACATTTAGCTGTCTGGAAATCTTGGACAAACTGTCGAGGTCAATCACAGAACCGATGTATTTTGGATCAATATCTGTGATCTCGCTGTCTGAGAGAAAACCACTGAAATAATCGGAACCAAGATCAAACAGTTTATTAAGCTGTTCTTGTGGAAGGAAGACTGTCAGCCCCCCTTCATAATCGTAGATTCCTTCAATATAAAATGTGTAGGTATCATCTTCATAAGCTTCTTTTAAAGTGATTTCATCACCGATATCCAAAAGATATTTATCTGCGTATGCGGAAGAAATATATACAGGAGTTACAGTCGAAGAATCTGTCCGGGTCGATCCGTCCTTATTAGTTGCAGTTTCCTGAAAATCAATCGGAAGATAGCGGCTGTTATCTGCAAGTCCATAGAGCAGGATTTCCTCTTCCTTATATTCCTTATCTGTTGTTTTCAGTGAATAAGCACTGAATTTCTCGGCATCAGGATTATCGGTTTCCACCTCATGCTGAAAATAGAGCATATTCACAAGGCTCTCCAGCTTATGTTCTTCGTCCATGGCGTTGATCGGTATCTGCAAAATGTACTGGTAGTTACAAAGCAGGTTATCTTCTAGAACAGTCTGATAATGATTGAGTACAGCCGGGAAGAGCAGACCGAACATCAACAGAAGGTTTGCAAATAAGATCCCGAGAAACAGCAGAAGGTAATTGCTGACATTCTGGAAAATCACACGCAGTCTGAAACGACTGAAAAATGGAATTCTTCTACTCAGTGATAATGCATGCTTCTGTTGTCTTCTCTTTAAGTCTCTGCGGAGGAACTTCAAAGGAGAAAGTGATAATCTTCTGCGAAGTACGGTGTAATTGACGAGAAGCGTTAGCAAGATCGGAATGATCGTAGTAAGCAGAAATGCTTCTGCGTTCCAGACGGTTACATATGTCGGAAGACTGTAGCTTCCGTAATACATGCCGACGCAGATATCTTTCATGATCGTGTAGCCGAGAACATTTCCGATCAAAGCTCCGACCAGTGTGACAAGGATCGGCATGGCCATATAATGGCGGATCAGTTCATTTTTGGTGTAGCCGCTGGCAAGAAGAGTTCCGATGACATTTGCCTCTTTTGCAATGGTGTTGCTGATTGTAATGCCAAAAACAAATGCCATGATCGCAATTACAATATAAAGAAATACGATCATCATTGCGCGGTCGCTTCCCATATCATCCCGGGTAAATATGATTGCCTGATTGAGATAACGCGGAACGAATTCTTCCAGAGAAACCTCCTTGTTGATTGCTTTCATCAGATCATCAGATACTTCTTTTTCTTCTTTCTCTGTCGTAGGTTCATCGTTGTATTTCCACGCATAGCAGTATTTTACAAGTGGAGAATCCAATGATTCAAATGCTTCGGACGTTACAACTCCAATTCCGAATTTGACAGAATCAAACATGGAATCGTTGTTGTTCTGGAAAAGACAGCTGTAATCCGGAAGAGCAATGAATCCGGTTACTTTCCAGCTCTGTGTATCACTTTTCAGTGTGTCTCCGATGGAAATCTTATTGTTGTCAGCATACATACGGTCGATTGCAATCTCATTTGCCGCTTTTGGAAATTCTCCTTCCATGAGGCAGGCAAGATTCACCTGCTCCCTGTTTGCAAAGATACGCATTGTGCTGCCATTTGTTAAATCCTGTTCCAGATAGAAATTGTTATAGATCCGGATACCATTTTCTTCCACAGACTGAATCTGCGCATCGTTCATTTTTTCAGAAGTGCGGAAATGTCCGTTCTCTGTATTATAGTTGTCAATTCCTTCAGTATAAGCCTTGATCATGCTGCCATCGGAAACAAGAAATCCGGAGACGAATCCGATTGTGATCACAAGGAGAAGGAAAATGACAAGATACTTACCAAAGTCTTTCCGGAATTCTCTGGGGAGACGTTTGTTTAATGGATTTTTCATTGTCTGCAGCCTCCTTTACCAGTCGAGTTCCTGCGCACTGACCTTATGATCGTTCAGATAATTTTTTCGTATCATACCGTCACGGATCCGGACAACACGGTCTGCCATATCTTTGATCGCATCGTTGTGCGTTACCATTACAACTGTATTACCGTACTTTTGATTGACTGTTTCAATCAGCTTCAGTATCTCTTTTGATGTTTTATAATCAAGCGCACCGGTTGGCTCATCACAGAGCAGAATATCAGGATTTTTAACAATCGCCCTGCCAATGGCAGTACGCTGTTGCTGGCCACCGGAGAGCTGATTCGGCAGCTTCTTCTGATGTGCAGAAAGACCAAGGGTATCAAGAAGTTCATCTACATCTAATGCGTGATCACTTAAGTAAGCACCGACTTCAATATTTTCGCGCACAGTAAGATTGGGAATCAGATTATACATCTGGAAAACATATCCTAGATGCTTCCTCCGGTATTGACTAAGACGTTTTACTGTCATTTTTTCCATCAGTTCGCCCTCAATTGTGATCTGCCCGCTGTCTGCACGGTCAATGCCACCGATGATATTCAATAAAGTTGATTTTCCCGAGCCGGAAGGCCCAAGAAGAACACAGAATTCTCCTTTTTCAATCGATAGATCAATGCCTTTTAAGACTTCCACACGGCTGTCACCCTGCCCAAAAGATTTTTTGATGTTTGTTAAGGATAAAAACATAGTTCGCCCCCTGTTCCGTGTGAGAATTGAGTTTATCTTAGTTGGAATACCCTGGCTTTCAACAAGATAGATAAAACTCACACATATTAGAAAAGAATAGTTATTGTTAGTTATATCTAACAAAATTATATCACAGAGATGTAAGAAAGACATTATAAAAAATGTACAAAATTATGTCTTTTTGATATAATGATGTTGCATGAAACAATCCGCAGGTATTGTAGTTGGAGATAAAAGCAAAAAAACAAAATGGTGTCTGACACCAGGGGGAGAACGCATGGAAAAAGCAAAAGTAATAGAATTAAAAGAGACAATTCTTGAAGACAACAATGCAGATGCACAGGTACTGCGACAGGAATTAAAGGCACAGAAGACATGTCTGATGAATCTGATGTCCAGTCCGGGAAGTGGAAAGACGAGTACACTTCTGGCATTGAAACCTCATTTTGAAGGAAAAATCAAATGGGGCGTGATGGAAGCAGATATTGATTCCGACGTGGATGCGAATACATTGATCGAAGCGGGAGTTCCATCGATTCAGCTACATACCGGTGGGATGTGTCATCTGGATGCAGATATGACACGACAGGGAATCAGAGCGTTTGAAAGAGATGATCTGGACTTTGTTGTACTTGAGAATATAGGGAATCTTGTTTGTCCGGCCGAGTTTGATACCGGAGCAAATTTAAATCTGACGATTCTTTCGGTTCCGGAAGGAGATGACAAGCCGGCCAAATATCCGTTGATGTATGAAGTATCAGATGTGTTGGTAATAAATAAAATAGATGCATTACCTGTTTTTGATTTCAGAAAAGACTATGTTGAAGCATGCGCAAAAAGATTGAATCCACAGATTAAGATCGTTTACATCTCTGCAAAAACAGGAGAGGGTGTAAAAGAACTGGCTGATTATCTGTTGGAAAAGATACAGGAAGTGAATGCATAAGATGTTGAAGAAGGGGAAAAAACATGGGAAATGTCAGAGTAATTGAGATTAAAGAAAGTGTGTTTGCGGATAATGATGCTACTTCAAAGGCAATCCGCGAGAAAATGAGTGCGCAGAGAACACTATTTTTAAATGTTATGTCCGGACCGGGAAGTGGAAAGACAACATTTCTAACTACATTGATCAATAGATTGAAAGATCAAATGAAAATTGGCGAGATGGATGTAGATATTGAGACAAGTTTAGATGCACAGAGAGTTGCAGATCTGACAGGAGTAGAATCCATTCAGATCCATAACTGCGGATTGTGCCATATTGATGCAGATATGGTATCCCGTGCATTACTCGAATATGATACAGAGAACCTTGATCTGTTAATTCTTGAAAATATCGGGAATCTGGTCTGTCCGGCCGAGTTTGATACCGGTGCACATAAGAATGTGATGCTCCTAAGTGTGCCGGATGGAGATGACAAACCACTGAAATATCCGTTGATGTTTCAAGTAAGTGATCTGGTATTGATCAATAAATAGATACTCTGGAGTATTTTGATTTTGACTTCGAAGTTGCGAAAGAACGGATTCTGAAATTAAATCCAAATGCAGTTGTTCTTCCGGTCAGCGCGAAGACGGGAGAAGGAATTGAGAGAGTGATGGACTGGATTATGGAAGAAAGAGAAAAGCTATAATTATTTCAGATATAAAAAGGGCTTCCCGGTAATTGAAGGGAGGTCCTTTTTGAAAAACGGATTGATTATTTATATATCATACATGCGTGCAGTCAGGTTCAGGCTGAAGTCGTTTTGTCACAAAGGAAAGCATACTTTCGAGTACCTGACATTTATTGTTGCAGACAGGGCAGAGGATGCAAGATACATTTTCTTCTGATTGGGTCGGGGCGGTTTCTTGTGATAAGAAAATAAAATCGTATAAATATTCAAAAAATTCTTTATTCGTTGGTTTTCTGTCCATATGGGTTCTGTTGAAAATCATTTCAAGAATAGTTTTATTTTCCGCAGTCCAGATTGCATTGACCGTATTGCGGATGTTTTTTTCTACACAAGACCAGCTTGTCTCATAATGGGCAGCAATATCGATGTACAAAGCTTTGGTAATATTGGATACACGAGTCTGATCCTCGTTTATCAAGAGTAATCCATACACAATGTAATCATAACCAAGACTAGTTCTGGCAGCAATAAGTTTATCAAGTGTAGATTTGATTTCAATTACGAGTGTATTGTGGTTCATGAGAGTCCCCCTTAAAAAGTAATGTAGATAAGAAGGAAGAGCCTGTTTTTGATATCATATCTATTATATACGTATTTATTAAATTTGTAACGACAAAATTTGTGAGTGACTTAACAAATTTTTAAGGAGAATTATCACTTGATTTTTCAAGAAGAAATGCTATAATTAAAAAGATGTCTGTTAAGGCAGAAAATATCATATGGAGTTGTATCGAAGTGGTCATAACGGGGCGCACTCGAAATGCGTTAGCCTCCGGGGCACGTGGGTTCGAATCCCACCAACTCCGCTTGTGTGTTTAGTGGAAAATCCTTTTAAAACATGGATTTTCTGCTTTTTTATTGCTCGGAAATAAAATTATGTTGCTGTCACGTTTTGTCACGTTTTCGTTTTCTACATTTCTATATGTTGTGGTGACACTAGATTCTGGATTATCTTCTAAAGCATTTAAAATAGCTTTCTTTGTTTCTTCCTCGTTATTTGTATCAAACAGATAATTTTTTATTGTTGTTCGTTCGTCTGCATGTCCTGCGATTCTGCTTGCTGTTGTTATTGGAACTCCATTGTTTACTAAAGTTGAAACAAAGGTCTTTCTGATTCTGTGCGTTCCCTTTACAGGAATCTTAATACAACGCTTACAGGCATCTTTAAGGAGAGTATACAGCCTATTAGGATTTAATATATAGCCATCTTTTACGAATAGAAAATCTTGATATGATTCACCAGTTTCTTTATTTATCCGCTGTATTTGTTTTATATACTCTTGTGCCTTTTGTGTTAGTGGGATGTATCTGTCTCCTGCATCCGACTTAGTGTACTCTACCGCATGGTATCCGATACGTTTCAGACTGTCTAAATTAGATATATCAAAATCTTCTACAACCTGCCTGTGAATATGTATTTCACCATTCTTTATATCTGAATTCTTAATAGCAAGTATTTCCCCTCTGCGTGTTCCTAATTCAAAATCAAGCATTATAGCAAGTATACATGTATTAGTCGGATTATTTTGCAATCTGCGACTCATTTCATCAAGTAGTAATTGTTTTTCGGAATTATTATATACTTCCTGTGTACTTGCTTTCTTCCTAGTCGGAATAATCTTCTTTCGGTTCACTTCAACTCTGTATGGATTCTCATTTGCTGAAATATATCTTGCTGATACTGCATAACCAAAAGTTTGTTTTAGGATTCCACACATGTTACAGAACGCCTTGTCTTTGATCTCTGTTGTATTCACTATGTTATTCAGAAAATCATCAATGTCAATAGGGGTAACATCCTTATATGGTTTCTGAATGAACTCAGGATTTGTTTTATAATACTTTTTCCAATCGAATGACATTCGCCTTATTGTTCCTGCACTAACTTTTTCTTTCTTATGTTCCATGAATTCATAGAATAGCTGTTCAAAAGTTGCTGTATCCTTCCAATGGAATTCTGTTTTTCTTTTTCAATAAAATAATCATATAATGCAGATTCTATTTCTTCTTTGGTTTTCTTTTTCCTACGAAATGCACCACCTTTGATTGTTTTGTCTGGAATACGGAAATAATAGTAACTGTTTTTTCCAGTTCCATAATGTTTTATTAAGTGTCCGTATTTTGCTAAAATATCTATTCTTTTCATGTTGTCTGTACTTTCCAGTACACCTGTTACATTTATCATACTATTAGAACAACCAGAAATGCAAGCATCTGTTTTGAAAAGCAAAGCCGTTAAAGAAAGGAAGAAAACATAAGATATTTGACACAAACATATTTTGAAAACAAGTATGTTTATTTGAGATATTTTATATATTGACGTATAAAATAATATAGGTATATCGATTATGGTTTTAAATACCGCTCGGTATGCCTATTTTTTTTTACGATTTTATTACACCTGCTGCCTTGGTTTTTTCCAAAAAATACGCTAAAAGTATTGTAAAATAAAGGTTTTTGCGATATGGGGTTCGATAAGATAGTAATAAGATGTGATGTTTAGAAAATGCTTGATTTACAAGTAAATTGTGGTATTATGATTATATTGATGTAAAACGCTAAAAGTGTTGATTTTCCGCATAAAAACGTTGGTGTATATCAAGAGATGATATCGATATAGGGAAATGTTTTATAAATGTAACAGTTACTTTAACACGTTACCACTTCAACACACTAAAGCGAACAACATTTCAAAATCACCTTTCCTCTTTCTTTAAAGATAATCCTTTGCAACTTCCCTAGATACAGCAACAAATATTTTCCTCATTTATATCTATGGTAGTATCCTATTATACGAGCTTTCATTTCAAGATATGTCAATTATCCCCCCACCCATTATAATATGCATATCCTTTGCTTTAAACAACGAAATTGCACCCTAGAATCCATTCTAACTATCTTGATGCTAATTTCTTTGGGTTGAATAAAATAACCGGAATATAGCTGAATTATTAAACAGTAACTATAATAGAAAAGCACCGGAGCAAAAATCCAGTGCTTTATTTTTTAGATGAAATTCATCTTTCATATTTCTAAATTTATAACGGCTGATCTTCTTCGGACGGTACATATCTAGCCACATCTTTAATATCACAGTGTAATATCCTGCACAAGTCATTCAAGGTTTTAGTGGAGACATCTTTATTATGCTTTAATCGGTGAAGCGTGCTGTTAGACAGATGATGCTTACTTGTCAGTGTATACCAATTTTCAGTTGATTTTTCTAACGTTTCCCAAAAAGGACTATAATCAATCATCTGCTGCCTCCTACATACTCTATGTAATAAGCATAAAATATATTCTAAGGATTGAATATCTTCGCTAAAACGAATATAATAAAGGGAGGAACAAGGAAATATTTGTGGTGAATATTACCAAAAGAGAAGGAGGAAAAGGAAAATGAGCAAAGTACCTGATAAATGCCCTATGTGTGGAGAAAAAGCACAGTGGAAGTTGGTTGATACAACAAACAAGGGATTTAGTGTTGGAAAGGCTGCTGCCGGAGCTGTCTTACTGGGTCCATTAGGACTGGTTGGTGGTGCGCTTGGAAAGAAGAAACAATGTTATTATTGTGGAAAATGTGGCTTTAATCACGAATATTGATTGTAAAGAAATTTGCAGTGATCTGAAAATGGGAGTGTACTAACTATGATTGTAGAAGTTCACATATGAGTCTGCAACCAAAGTTGGTATACTTCCTATTTTTGCATTTAGTTCGATTAAAAAGGTATGAGGAAGGGGAAGATGTATGGGTGCAACAATAATTGTTCTATTATTAATAGCATTAATTCCTGCAAGTATTGCTTCTAAAAAAGGAAAAAGTTTTGGTTTATGGTATGTTTACGGAGTTTGTTTATGGATTGTGGCTTTAATTCATTCGCTAGTTCTTCCGGACGAATCCCAGAATCAAAATAATAATTCAGCTAATAATTCTTATAAACCATATGAACCAATAACAAAAACAGAACCAGTCATTAATACTGTTAATAAGGTAAAATGTACGAGTGTTGATATTAATGCAAAAGTACGAGTACAAGCATGGGATATAGAGAAGAATTCTGAAGAAAATATTTATTTAAAACTCAATGTTTTGAATACT
>NZ_QTZH01000064.1:0-12606 GCF_003462585.1 Ruminococcus sp. OM04-4AA
AATCAGTTCACCATGTCGTTATTGTTATACTGTGTTATGAAATTTTCTTTCCCTTATTTTTTCCCATATTAAGAATTCATGAAAGCTAATGGGAGAATATAACACAAAGGAAAGAGTAAGGGAAAGCTCACTTGCTACAAACTTAGTATTTTCAAGGGTTTGCGAAGAATTTGATAATCAAATATAACAGTTATTTAAATTTCCTAAAATAAGTGCAATATCAACTTGAATTTCTGGATGAGTATAATATGCGGAAAATAAACTTAACTCCATCTTAAATATAGTGCTGAGTTTCACTGCCATTCTTTAACACCATTTTCACCACACCAAGCAATGCTGCAAACAAAACACCAGCAACCGGCCATACAATCCATGTAATATCCCAGCTCATCGTCCAGAAGCTCCATGCAAGGTAAATCGCTGTAGTCAAGCACCAATATACACCAGAAAACGTGTCAGTCTTTTTCTTAAACAGTTTTTCTTCTTTTGTATATTCGCCTTCCTGAAGAAGGGTATCGTAACTGCTTTTTACCATCCCAACACGAACCAACAGATTCACTCCTATTGCAAGTATGAATAGCAGTAATCCGACGGAAAGACCACAGTAATAGTCGGACGCTTCCATAGACCCGGCAATAATTGTCGGAATCACTGCCAGTATACAAAGCACTACCCCAGCAGCTGTTCCTCTGATAAAAATTGGTTCATAGGAATCTTTTTTTTCTCGTACCATTCCAGATACACCATACTCTGTTTCAAAGCATTCTTTTTCAAAATGTTCCATATGTGATTCACGCATTCCATATGTAATAAACAAAAAGACGGCTGCCGCAACCATTCCAAGCAAAAAAACACATCCAAATACTGTTGCCAGAGATTCCGAAACATGAAATACGCTATCTTCTGCCATTGTCACAAGAACAATCAATAATATTGGACTTAAGATACACATACTTGCTGCGTTTGCCACTACTTTGGATCCATTTCTTTTCATGTCAAGAAATTCATTTGCATTCTCCATAGTTACTTTTTTCAACGGTTCTGCATAGCTTTCAGTACTTTCGTGATAGGTGATATTTTCTGCTTGCATTTCATCTTTTAATAGGTAATCTGTACTAACACCAAATAGCTCCGACATCTGTAAAATTCTTTGCAAATCTGGAACAGCTCCTGCACTTTCCCACTTAGATACTGCCTGTCTGGATACGCCCAACTGATTGGCTAGTTCTTCCTGTGACCATCCATTCTTTTTTCTTTCCTCTGTAATCTTATCAGCTAAAATCATTTTTTCCTCCTTTTGCAGATTTTATGAGCTAAATATAACAGTTTTGCTGTTTGCATTCCACCATTTCAGGCTGTAAATCTGTCAACCAGCAGTTGCAAATCACAAAAGGACTCTATGAATCCCGATTTTCCAGCAATACAAGCAGGAAATTATTTATCATCTGTATTTGTTTATTCCTTTTTTCATAAATAAGCATCTCCTGCAAACAATAATTTATTTTAATAAATATTTTTTAAACGCTTTATGATTATCAAAGTGGACTTCTCTAAAAAACAGAACTAACCAAATAATATAGGTTGGTATAGCCATATATGGAGTTAAAAAGCAGGATAATATTGCTCCTGCCAACATTATAACAGTCCATATGAAGCACTGATTTCTTATATCACGAGAGATCTGAGCTTTATCATACATTGCCTGTTCTTCTTTAGAAAATGAATTAAATCCTGAAACAAATTTAGCTGCTTTTTCCTTAAAAATCGCAAATAACACACCTATAATTACAAATGGTATAACCAAAAATATACATGACCAAAATCCTATATTCATAATACATACCTCCTCTTAAAATACCAATTTCTCAATTTCAAAAACTGGAATTATCGGCATCATTTGTCATTCAAATCATATCACACAATCAGTCATATTTCTATTTCAATTTACTTAGTCAAGTCACTTCGCCCAGCTATAGTTTTTTAATCACTTTTTTCAAAAAAGACAAAAAAATAGAACGTATAGATTATTTCCATACGCTCTATCACACATTTCATATTAACTATCTGCCTGTCTAACCGGCACTCTGACCGGTACTGGTTCTGGCATCAGTCCCGGGATCAGACGATTCATAAAATCTTTGATCTTCTTCCCTGCTTTTGTATTGATCCATCTATAATATTGTTCTATTGTCATACTGTTCTACCTCCTATTCAGGTCTCCTATCATAAGTAAATGATCTGCATTTCTGCTATATATACCCATGCCATATTATTCTTTTCTGACATGGCTGTATTTTATCAGATGATTTTCTTTTTGTCAGTGCATTTACCGCTTATTTTAGAATTGTTTATACTTCTTTTATGAAGTTTTGAACACATTTATCTTTGTCATCATTTGACATAGGAGCAATCTGATTTTATAGAATTTTCATTTCCCCACATTTGCCACATTCTCCCAGATATGTTATGATTGTAACTGTTCTATTGTGATTCGTTTTTGCATCGGTCATGATACTGATTAACACAGACAAGATATCTTTCAGAATAAGAACAAGAATATCAGAAATGGGGAGTTTATATGTTATCTACATCGAAAGAACCTGCTGCAAAGGAGAAGGACTCTACTGCGAAAGAACTTTTCCAATGGCTGATCGCCATTTTAGCAGCTGTTGCTATTGCTTTATTTGTTGATAATTTTCTAATCGTCAATGCACAGATCCCTTCCGGTTCAATGGAAAACACCATCATGACCGGAGATCGTGTGGTTGGTAACCGGCTTTCTTATTTAACCAAGGATCCTGAGCGTTATGATGTAATCATTTTTAAGTATCCTGATGATGAAAGCCAGCTTTTTATCAAGCGTATCATCGGACTGCCTGGTGAAACCGTGGAGATCCGTGACGGTCACATCTACATTGATGGCTCTTCTGAACCGCTCGAAGATGTAGAGACGAAAGAATACATGGTCGGAAATTATGGTCCTTATACCGTACCGGAAGGATGCTATTTTGTGATGGGAGATAATAGAAATGATTCGAAAGATTCCCGCTACTGGATTAATCCATATGTATCCAAAGATAAGATTCTTGGGAAAGCAGTCTTTCGTTACTGGCCAATTACAAAAATGAAAACAATTAAATAATTTTCAAGGGCAGATCTGACTCATACGAGTTAAATCTGCCCTTACTATTTACATCTTATAACAACCTTTTTCAGAAATCACAAAATCCATCCGCAGATCATGTTCCTCCACCGGAATTTCGTCTACAAGCAGTTCCTCCCTGCAAAGCGCTGCTTTCACACAATGCGTCTTTTCCAGATATCTGTCGTAATATCCACCTCCGTGACCAAGGCGTCTTCCGCTTCTATCGCAACTGATACATGGAATGAAAGCAAAATCAATTGCTTCCGGCTGAATCAATCTTTCCGGGGCTTCTTTTGGTTCAAGGATTCCATATGCACCTGGATGTAACTCTTGTAATGAATGGATTTCGTATACGTTCATAATTCCTTTTTCCATACACTTTGGCACTCCAAGACGTTTTCCTGATTGAAGAATCGCCTGCAATACAGAAAATGTATCCATTTCTTTTCCGGTGCTTACATAACAGAACACGCAGCCTGCACTCTGATATTCTTCCAGTTTCAAAATGCTTTCTGTAATTTTTCTGTCTGCTTCTTTTCTGTATTTTTCTGTTGTAAAAGAAAGTTTTTCTTTTATTTTTCTTCTTAATTCTTTCTTTCGAATTATCTTCTCTTCTGTTTTTCTTTCCAATTCTTCCACTCTTTTCTCTGTTTGTCTTGTTTAACCGTTTTCTTCACACTATTCTTCTTCGACAGATTCAATCAACAGGTGATCCAGATTTTGCATGTCTGCTTTTCTGATCCCATATTTTCCCTCTTTATCTTTTTCTACATGAAGAACAATTTTATTTGGTTTTCCGTAATTCAACCCTTTCTTTGCCGTCTGACTTAGAACCTCATAATAGATCTGATAGATTTCTGTCTGCATCTGTGTTTCTTCTGGCATAGCCTGTCCATTCATCACATCGTTTGAAACTTTTGTAGCATATTCCTGTGCCTTCTCCTGAAATTCAGCATAAGTATCCTTCAGCAATGTGATTGGTTTCACTGTAAGAACAACCTGATAAGTTCCATTTTCTTCCCTGGTTGCTTCTCCTACAGTATAAGATGTCTTCTTTGCAAGATCTGCAAACAGTTCTCTATATTCTCCTGCCATCTCATCCGTCATTACATGCTCCGGAAATTTTTCTATTGTATAATCCAGATTATCTTCGAAAATCTGTTTTGCTTCTTTCTCGGAAATGCCGGTCTGTTTTATATAGGATTCTGTTTTCTGCTTATAAGATACATCTAAAAATGCCTGTACATATTCCTGTGGATCAAAACGGTTTATGTAACAATAGATTATTGTTGCTGTTGCTGCGACAATAATTGCAACCATTATAATTCCGACTATAAAATACTTCTTTTCTTTTTTTCCTGACATCACTTTACTCCTTTTCTAACTGTAATTTGAATAACTTATTTGTAACTGTTCAGAGCCAAGCAAAATTTCAAAAACAGGTATAAAATGCTTGCATTTTTAAAACTGTTTTTGAAATTTTATTTGGCGGATACGCCACACCGACGAAATGCGTAGCATTTTGGAGGTTGGCTCTGAACAGTTACACTTAGTTTATTTCTGTCACAGTATAGCATGATATCAGTTCACATTTTGTAGAATGATGTCGCCTGTATGCAACGCTTTTCAGATGGAAGAACGAAAGTCGCATGCATGCAACACTTTTCAGATAGCAAGAAAGAGATACGTAATCGCATCTCTTTCTCCTTGCAGACTTGTTTCTTTTGTCTGCTTTCTCTTTCATTTACAGATCAAATCTGATCTTGATATATGCTTTGATTTCTTCCACGCATTTCTGGAATCCAAGTTTTCCGCTGTTCAGGCACAAGTCATAGTTTCTTGCATCTGCCCACTCGTGTCCTGTATGGTAACGATAGAAATCACCGCGAAACTTATCCGTCTTCTCGATGTATTTCTTCATTTCTTTTTCTGTCATGCTGTTACGCTCCATTGCACGATCAAGACAGAATTTCTCATCTGCATGAACAAACACACTGACAACATTCGGATTGTCTTTCAGAACATAATCTGCACATCTTCCAATGATTACGCAGGATTCTTTCTCAGCAAGATCTTTGATGATCTTTGCCTGATAGTTGAAAATATTTTCTTCTGAAACAAAGCCTTTTTCTTCCGGTGAAAGAAGTTCTCCATCGTATGGACGACTGAGGATCTTGAACCAGCCGGCTCCTTTCATCTTCTCATCACTCATACCGAAGAGTCTCTCGTTAATTCCGCTTTCCTCGGATGCCATACGCAAGATTTCTCTGCTATAACAGTTGATTCCAAGCTCTTTTGCAAGCATAGCTCCGATTGTCTTACCACCGCTTCCATACTGTCTCGCCATTGTAATTACAATATTGCTGCTCACCCGAATCGCCTCCTATTCTCCTAAATATGCTTTCTTAACTGCTTCATCTTCCAGCAGGTCTTTTGCATTTCCTGACATTGTGATCTTACCAGTCTCAAGAACATAGGCGCGATCTGCGATAGAAAGAGCTTTCTTTGCATTCTGTTCTACAAGAAGTACTGTTGTTCCACTCTCACTTACTGCCTGGATAATATCAAAAATCTCATTTACAAAGATTGGAGAAAGTCCCATAGAAGGCTCATCCATCAGAATAATCTTCGGTTTAGACATCAATGCACGTCCCATGGCAAGCATCTGCTGCTCTCCACCACTGAGTGTTCCGGCCATCTGATTTCTTCTCTCTTCCAGACGTGGGAATCTCTTATAAACATTTGCAAGACTCTCTTCGATCTCATTTTTATCTTTTCTTGTATAGGCGCCCATTTTCAGGTTTTCATAAACACTCAGTTCAGCGAAAACTCTTCGTCCTTCCGGAACGTGAGCCATTCCCATAGACACGATCTTATGCGCCGGAATCTTTGTGATATCAGTTCCTTCAAACATAACAGAACCTTTCTTTGGAGAAAGAAGTCCTGTGATTGTATGAAGTGTTGTTGTCTTTCCGGCTCCGTTTGCGCCGATCAGTGCAATAACCTCTCCCTGATTTACCTCAAAGGAAATGCCTTTGATTGCCTGGATCATTCCATAATATACTTCTAAGTCTTTGACTTCAAGCATTGCCATTGTTATCTCCCCCCTATTCTCCCAGATATGCCTTGATTACCTGAGGATCATTCAGTACATCTGTTGTCTTGCCCTGTGCAAGTACTTCACCGAAGTTGAGTACTGTCAGCTCCTCGCAGATACCACTTACCAGTTTCATATCATGTTCGATCAGAAGGATTGTCATATGGAACTCATCTCTTACGAAACGGATCATATCCATCAGTTCTCCTGTCTCGTTCGGGTTCATTCCTGCTGCCGGCTCATCCAGAAGAAGAAGCTTTGGATCCGTCGCAAGTGCTCTGGCAATCTCCAGTTTTCTCTGCTGTCCGTAAGGAAGGTTTGCAGCCTTATATGACGCAAACTTCTCAAGATCGAATACCTTCAGAAGCTCCATCGCCTTTTCATCCATCTCTTTTTCTACCTTACGATAATTCGGAAGTCTTAAAATCCCTTCAATCGTTGAGTAATGATGATGATTGTGAAGTCCTACTTTAACATTATCAAGAACAGTCAGTTCTTTGAAAAGACGGATGTTCTGGAATGTTCTTGCAATTCCGGCCTTACTGATCTCAATATTTTTCTTTCCTGTAAGATCCTTTCCGTCCAAAAGAACCTTTCCGGAATCCGGTTTGTATACACCAGTCAGAAGGTTGAATACAGTTGTCTTACCGGCACCGTTCGGTCCGATCAATCCGTAAAGTTCCTCTTTCTGAATCTTAAGGTCAAAGTCATTTACCGCACGGAGACCACCGAAAGAGATTCCAAGATTTTTTACATCTAATAATGTACTCATTCTTACTTAAGCCTCCTTTTTCTTTCCAAAATGAAAATACTTCTCTCTCCACTCGATTGCCTTTGGTGCCCAGTTAAAGAGCATCATGATGATCAGAACGATCGCATAGATCAACATACGGTAATCAGACAGTCCACGGAGAAGCTCCGGAAGGAGTGTCAGGATAACTGCTGCAATAATAGATCCACGGATATTTCCGATTCCACCGAGTACTACAAAGACAAGAATCGTGATGGACATATTGTATCCAAAGTTGTTTGTATTTGCTGTCAGTGTTGACAGGTTGTGTGCATACAGAACTCCTGCTGCACCGGCCATAGCTGCTGAAATTGTAAATGCCATGAGTTTATATTTTGTAACATTGATTCCGATAGACTCAGCTGCAATTACATTATCACGAATTGCCATGATCGCACGTCCGTCTCTGGAATTAACCAGATTCAGTACGATAAATAATGTCACCATGATCAGGATAAATCCGATCAGGAATGTTGAATCCTTCGGAGTTCCTGTGATTCCCTGAGGACCGTTCAGGATAACTGTTCCGTCCGGATCCATGTCAAGTGCCATAACGTCCTTTGTTGCAAAATGAAATCCTTTGGAATCCTTTCCAATATAAAGAACATTTACAAGGTTCTTAATGATCTCACCGAATGCAAGTGTAACGATTGCAAGGTAATCGCCTTTCAGACGAAGTACCGGGATTCCGATGATAACACCGAAGATTGCTGCCACTACAACACCGATCAAAAGTGCAAGCAGAAATCGTACAATCGAATTCTCGATCACATCTCTCATACATTTTGAGAAAAATGCACTGGAAAATGCTCCCGCACACATAAATCCGGCATGCCCCAAACTAAGTTCTCCAAGAATACCTACTACAAGGTTCAGAGAAACCGCCAGGATAATATATGTACAAAGCGGAACAAGAAGTCCTGTCAGAAGACTGGAAATACTTCCTGTACTACTCAAAGTCTGCATCACTACGAAAGCTACAATCACGATCGCATAAGTGATGAGATTACTTTTCTTTGTTTTATTCATATTCTTCAACATAATTCCATCCACCTACACTTTCTCCTGAATCTTCTTGCCCAGAAGTCCTGTAGGCTTCACAAGCAACACAACAATCAGAACTGCGAACACGATCGCATCTGCAAGCTGGGAAGAAATGTATGCCTTACTGAGTATCTCGATGATTCCCAAAAGAATTCCTCCGATAAATGCACCCGGAATAGAACCGATTCCTCCAAATACTGCTGCAACGAATGCTTTGATACCCGGCATCGCACCTGTGTATGGTGTCAGGCTCGGGTAGGTAGAACACAGAAGCACACCGGCTACTGCTGCAAGTCCGGAACCAATCGCAAATGTAAGAGCAATTGTTGCATTTACATTGATACCCATTAATTGCGCTGCGCCTCTATCCTCTGATACTGCACGCATCGCCTGTCCTGGTTTTGTCTTCTGAACAAATGTGATCAATGCGATCATAATAACCACACAAACTACGATCGTAACAATTGTCTCTCCTGCAATATTCAGCTTGCCATCTGCAAGTGAAAGTCCGCTCCACTTGATCACTGATGGGAATGTCTGTGCATTCGCACCGAAGATCAGAAGTGCTACATTCTGAAGCAGATAACTGACACCGATCGCTGTGATCAGTACGGCAAGTGAAGATGTTGCATTACGAAGTGGCTTATACGCTACACGCTCCATCAGAACACCAAGTACTGTACAGGCAATGATTGAAATCAGGATTGCCACCCAGGTAGGAAGTCCTGCCTGCTTCATTGTGATCAAAGCTACATATGCACCGATCATGATCACATCACCATGTGCAAAGTTCAACATCTTGGCGATTCCATATACCATTGTGTATCCAAGCGCGATCAACGCATAGACACTGCCAAGACTTAGTCCATTTACTAAATATGAAATAAAGCTCATATCCGTCCCTCTCATCCTTTTTATATTTTTGTAAGGTACTACTTTAACCTTTTAAATTGAATTGATTATAGCATAATTATTTTCTCGTATCAATACAAAAAACAGAATCCGCTCTGTTTTCCTGTGTTATTTTTTGACTTTTGCAAGAAAAAAGACAACATTTTCCGTTTTTTCTATCTATACCTAAAAATACTGTCTTTTTCTTCTTTCGCGGATTCTTATTTACAGACTTTTATGAAATAATCCAAGTACTGTTGTCAGATCTTCAATCCTCATCTGTCCCGGTGCAGATACTTTCCCAACTGCTCCAAATGTCAGTGCAGAACCAAAGACTTCTCCACAGAGACGGCTGATCACACCTGTTCCTGACATAGACATTGTAATGATCGGACGATCCGCATACTCGCTTGCCATCTCTTCTGTCGCTGCAAGAAGTGTAAGAACATCTTTCTTATTCTGTGGCATCACAGCGATCTTCGGAATATCTGCTCCAAGATCCTGCATTTTTCTTAAACGGGATACGATTTCCTCTTTTGCCGGAGTTTTATGGAAGTCATGGTTAGAAGCGATCACTTTTACTCCGTTTTCATGTGCTATCTCAACAACAGCCTTCACTACATCATCTCCTGTAAATGCTTCAACATCTACCAAATCAACAAGTCCTGTCTTCGCCGCATTCTGATTCAGTTCAACATAAGCCTCTGTCTCGATTGCTTTCTCTCCACCTTCTTTGGATGTGCGGAATGTGAAAAGGATCGGCATCTCCCCAAGCACCTCACGAAGTGCCTGCATTGTCGCCTCTGTCTTTGTAAAATCAAAGATATTTTCATACCAGTCAACACGCCACTCAACAACATCAGCCTTTGTTGACTTGATATTCTCGGCTGCTGCAAGAATCTCTTCTCTTGTTACGCCAACAATAGGTACACAGATTTTCGGGATTCCAGCGCCAATTTCAATATTTCTTACTTTTACTGTATTCATGATTTTTCCCTTTCTTAAGCTTCTTCCGAATTCTTCAGAAGCACACCATATCTTACATTTATAAAAAGTATAATATAAATAATAGCACAAAGATAGAACAGCATGCTATAGAAAATTCACAAGCTTGAAACTATGGCCACACCAACGGAAAAACATCTTGTAAATCAAATGACTAACACTGCTCCTAAAAGAAGTCCCCCGGCAGAAACGATGTCTGTCGGGGGGACTTCTCCTATTCTTTTAATGTATCTACAAAGAGTGTTGCTGCTCTCTGTATTTTTCTAAATGAATTTGATAGATCAATTATTCAGCAGCATCTTCTGCCTGAAGTACCTGATACTCTCCACTCTTAACAACAACTACTGTAGGCTCTTTTGTAGGCTCTCCATCCTCTGACCATGTGATGCTCTTTCCAGTAAGTCCATCATATGTGATCTCTGTCATACCTTTTTTAAGTGCGTCACAGATATCTGATACGCTCTTATCCGGTGTAACATCTTCTTTCTCAGCTGCTGCTTTGATTACGTATACACAGTCATAAGCATCTGCTGCGACTGAATCGGTGTGTCTCCAAATGCTTCTTTGTAATCAGCAACGAATTTCTGTGTTGCTTCGTCTGTAGCATTTGCTGTAAATGGTGTAAGGAACATTAAGTCTTCTGCAAGACTTGCGTCAAATCCATCAAGATCAAGGATACCGTCCATACCGTCACATCCGAACCACTTCGGTGTAAATCCTGCTTTGTTTGCCTGAGCAAGAATCAGAGAAGCTTCCTGATAGTAAATTGGAAGGAATACAAGTTCAGCACCTGCATCTTTTGCTTTCTGGATCTGTACAGAGAAGTCTGTCTTGTTATCTGCTGTAAATGCTTCTGCTGCTACAACATCAAGGCCTTTTGCCTTTGCCTCTGTCGCAAATGTCTGATAAATTCCTGATGAATATGTGTCAGAGCTGTTATAAATGATTGCTACTTTTGTTGCAAGCTTGTTCTCTGCAATGTAATCTGCTGATGCGCTACCCTGGTTAGGATCTGAGAAACACATACGGAATGCATTGTCATACTGGATACTGTCTACTGCTGTAGCAGATGGTGTCAGCTGGAACATGTTATCTGAATGAGTCTCCTCAACAACTGCTGTACAAGGTGTAGAAGTTGTTGTTCCGATCAGTGCCTGCATTCCCCAGTCTTTCAGAGTATTGTAAGCATTTACAGATTTTTCTGAATCTGCCTGATCGTCTTCAAACTTATATTCGATCTGCTTTCCATTGATTCCGCCTGCTGCGTTGATCTCATCTACTGCAAGCTGAATACCATTCTTTACAGCTGTCCGTAGATTGCTGCATCTCCTGTTGTAGGTCCGATACCACCAATTTTAAAAGTGTCAGAATCGGATGAGCCTCCGCTCTTATTTCCTGAACTTCCACATGCTGCTAATGATACTACCATAGCTGATGCAAGCATTACACTTGCTGCTTTTTTCCACATCTTCATAATAATAATCTCCTCCTCAAAACGAATTGATATTCTTTATGAGTCATATATTAGACCGCGAAGGAGTGATTTGTCAAGCAAGAAACAGAGTACAATCTGTTTTTTAGCTATATTCGTTAAATATGGTCAAGTGATGTTAAAATACATCAAGTTTGTTGTATCTATCAATCTGATATCTTAATACATTTCGTTCTATGGAAAAATTTTCACTAAACATATCTTCACCTTACCAATACATCTTTGCTTGTGATATTTTCTCCCGGAAAGCGAAACCATATAAAATCATTATGACTGACACCATGTGTCTTTCGTACTATTTCATATGGATTATACTCTTTAAGTCCCAGATGTTTTAAGATTTCATCAATATCAGGCCTGCCTTTTTCAAAGCATCTTAATTCTAAGATCTTGCCTAACTGATAACGAGTCATCTTCTTCTCTGCAAATAATTGTCGCCCTGGATTGTCTGAAAAGCGTGATACAATAACATTTTTCTTTTTCACATATACTCTGGCCGTAATTTCATCTTTCCAGTATACTTCAAAAGTAAATTCATCCATGAAATTTTCTTTTTTAGTCCTCTTCTCATAGCACGCTATCATCTTACTTGCAGTCATAATATCCCATTCTAAGTCTTGTATCTCATTTGACAAATGCTCAATTCTTAACTGAATATTTTCTATATCTGCTATCTTTCCCGGAATAACTGGAGACAGATATCTGCTTTTGACCTTTCCATCTTTACGTTGTTGTGCATAATAATATAATTCGCCATGAATTTTCTTTATTGTAATGTTTTGCTTTTCCGTAGAAATTTCTTGTAATTCTTTTTTTCTTAATATCCAACTCCTTTTTATAAAGTGCTTCTTGATATTTTAACATTCTGTAAGTTTGTTGTATCTCCATAGTTCATCACCCATTATTATTGTAACCTATATTTTATTCTTTTCAACATGTGTAGGTTACTTAATTTTGCAAAGAAAAAAACAGCGCTTTCGCACTGCTTCTCATTCCTATCTATATATCATGTACCTTCAAAACTACATACAGTAAAACCAACATCATCATCCAACCTATCACTGCTTTGGTTATGCCCTCGACCTATTAGTAACAGTCAGCTCCATGTGTTACCACACTTCCACCTCTGCCCTATCTACCTC
>NZ_QTZH01000065.1:0-12538 GCF_003462585.1 Ruminococcus sp. OM04-4AA
TACAAGGTTTTACGAAGCAGATAAATGCAGTAGAGAATGAATCTTCTGATTTGATTATTTTCATTCCAAAGAATAGATATTTTTGCTAAAAACAAGCAATTAGCCTATGTATGTTACAAGGTTTTACGAAGCAGATAAATGCAGTAGAGAATGAATCTTCTGATTTGATTATTTTCATTCCAAAGAATAGATATTTTTGCTAAAAACAAGCAATTAGCCTATGACTCCTTGAGCCATGTTTTAAATCATGATAATTTACAACAATTAAATATTCAGTACATAGAGTATAGCGAAACAGAATACTTTTCCTATTTAGATACAAGTAGAATAAATGGTATCGAAAAAAGCAAAAATCCGATAATTATTTATCAGGCAAACAAAGATTTAGCAGTCAATGGTGGGTATCTTGAAAGCTATAAAGCAGGAGCAGTTTTATTTCAATGTGATGAAAAACAGCTAAGAAATATCAGCAAAAAGTATGAAGATATGCTTGGAAATTATCAGCTAGTAATTACAAACGTACATGAACAGTATTTATATAATCACACATTTTTAATAAAACTCGTGGGATTTTTAAGTTCTCTTTGTACGATTGTATTGCTTTTAAATATTATGATTATTGTTACAGTAAGTAGACTAGAGTTCCGAGAAAATGCAATGAAAATTTCCTTGATGAAAATCTTTGGATATAGTTTATTTGAACGGCACAAAACACTTCTTAAAATGATTGTAGTGGAAAATTTTGTGATATTAGTAGGTATGCTTATCTATTCTTTATTATCGGTACAGACTGAAGTAGGAATTAGCATTCTTGTTAGTTCATTTATGGCACTAATAGAATTTACAATTATTTTCTTTAATATCACAATTGTTGAAAAAACAAACATACCGAAATCATTAAAAGGAGGTTGCTTATGATAACAATTGAAAATCTATGCAAAGCATATAATGATAAAATTTTGTTCAAAAATTTTCATTTGGAAATTCCAGATAGCCGTTTTTTGGTAATTAGTGGCGAAAGTGGATGCGGAAAAAGTACTTTACTTAATATGATTGGAGGTATTGAAACTCCTGACAAAGGTTCTATTATTGTGAATGGTTTTGATGTGGCAAAAAAAGGAAAAAAGCAGAAATATTTCAAAGAAGTTGTTGGATTTTTATTTCAAAATTTTGCCCTTTTGGAAAACAAAACAGTAAAAGAAAATCTAGAAATAATAAAAAAATCAGGTAGAACGGATATTTCAATAAATGAAGCTCTTGAAAAAGTTGGTTTACAGAAAGTAATTAACAAAAAAGTCTATCAATTATCTGGTGGCGAACAGCAGAGAGTTGCGTTAGCTCGTTTAATGCTAAAGAAATGTTCGATTGTATTAGCAGACGAACCAACTGGTTCCTTAGACAAAAAAAATAGTGAGATTGTTATGAATATATTGCATGAGTTAAGTGAACAGGGAAAAACAGTTATTGTTGTAACTCATAGTGAAGAAATTGTAGCACAAGAAAAGCATGTTCTATATTTATAATTACCCATAATAGAAGAATATGTTCTTTCGGGAGACACCTCCTCTAAGAACATATTCTTTTGGTTAAAATTGATTATAAAGATACTTTTATTTCAGTATATTCGCTATATTGATGGGATATATATTTGCATATTATTTATATGGATAAGGATTATAACTCTAGTGAGTCTTCTGCATCTACCCACATCTGTAAATTACCCTCAAGATATAATCTTGCATATTCCAAAGGCTCATCCACAGCCAATGAAGTAAGCGCACATTCTGATCCGTATGTGGTTTTTAGATTTTTTTCAGCTTTCCAGCAATCAATGCGAAGCATATATCCGGCACTTGTGTAAACATCAATACTATCGTGATTTATGTTGTATTCTGCATAAATTGTTCTCATCGTATCTTATCTCCATTTTCTTTTAATAATCAGTTATAGAGTTAAATATCGAAAACATTTCAATCAGTTCACCATGTCGTTATTGTTATACTGTGTTATGAAATTTTCTTTCCCTTATTTTTTCCCATATTAAGGTTCATGAAAACCAATGTGAGAATATAACACAAGGGAAAGAGTAAGGGAAAGCTCACTTGCTACAAACTTAGTATTTTCAAGGGTTTGCGAAGAATTTGATAATTAAATATAACAGTTATTAAATTTCCTAAAATATGTGAAATATCAACTGGAATTTGTAATTACATTCCATACATATTGGCATTCTTTACAATCACTCTATCTCCTTTTTCTAATTGTTCCTTAGAAACTCCTCTTAACCCAAGTCCAACATGTTCTGTTTTATATCCACAACCATTTGATTTTCGTTCTTTTGTATGTATATCGATGTTAGTAATTATAGTCTCTAATACACCTCCATTTGTTTTATAAACACACGCATTTTCTCCTTCTCTACACATTCCTGTTGATATGTTTCCTGTGACAACTGTTCCACCCCCCATAATTGTAAATACATCATCAATAATCAATTCAAAGTCTTCTTTTAAACATAATGGAACATCTAATCTGTTCATATACTCTTTTTCTCGCTCTTTTTTGCTTTTACCAAATAATCCCATAGTGTTTCTCCTTTATAACTTCTAATTTGTTGCTCAAATCATATCACATTTTCAAACATATCTCAATTCCAATTGTCTCTGCCCCCATCTATTGCATTGCCTTTCGGCTTGCTTCTGTAACCAGCATCCGGTTAATCTTTTCTTGCATGGTTTCCTTTGCATCTTCATTGAATGATAGCGGACAACATATACTGTCTGCCCGATTTTCTTTGTAAATGTGTTTCCCTCTGTTTTTTTATTCATCATTTTTTCCATAATCATCTATTTCCTTTCTTTCCTGTGCCCGACAGAGAGAGGTTTGCTTCTGTCCCTGCCGGGAGTTTATCGGCACGCTGACAACGCAAGTGTCAACATAGGGTTTGAAACTTTTTTCGGGTAGTTATTTCTGTTTTCCAAAATACTATTGAAAAGTTTTTTGAATGTTCTTGTTGACACCTGTTAAAAAGTAGCTGAAACACCGGTAAATACAAAGGATTTTGGTGTCAACAAAAATGTCAACAAGCAGTAAATTTCCGGGTAATCAGTAGCCTTTCGGCATCAAAATCAGCCTTTCTCTCTGTCGGGCAGATCAAATGGCAGCTCCAACTGTTCTGCTTTCGTCAGCTTTGTAAATCCATCTTTATCCGGTTCGTTGCCACCCTCTTCTTCTGCTCCTTCCCTGATCCAGCTTCTCTGTCTGCCATATCCTTCCTTTGAAAATCTGTGGACTCCGGCTCTCTTCCAGCCAGTGATCTGCGTATCCATAATGGAACAGATCTCATTTGTCTCGAATTTTTTCGGCTCCCGGTCAAAATGGTCAAAGGCTTCTTTCCAGATCTGGACGGAACATACATGACTACCTTTATAAGCGTCCAGCCAGCCTTGTATCATTCCTGCCATCGTATCTTCCTGTGTGAACTGTTTTCGGTATTCACTGATCTCCTGCTCCATTTCCTTTGAGAACTTCAACAGGCTGCTCTTATTCTCCGTTGACCAGTAGATTTCCATTACTTCTGCCCACAACTGGTCAAAATAGGATCTGGCTTCTTTTTCATCATCGAGGATATGCTTCTCTGCCTTACTGCTGTCTATAGCAATCGGCAGGAACCGTCTTGCCCCGGTACGGTCAAAAGGAATGAACTGCCTTGTGTTCGTTGAACCTGCAAAGATACACTGACGCTTCCGGTCTTCCTCATATTTATCATAAGGGTTCCGGTAAGTGTCTTTCTGTCTGGTCAGGAATGACTTGATTTCCTCATTGCTCTTTGCACTGATTGCAGCAATCATCTCCGACATTTCCATAATCCAGTGTCCCCGGAGATGCTCGTATATCTTACTGTCATTCAACTGCTTCAGATCATCAGAAAACCAGTCATCGTTCAATGCAAGAAAACGGAAAAATGTGGATTTTCCGGCTCCCTGCTGACCTACCAGACAAAGCATTTCATCTGCTTTACAACCGGGGCGGTAGATTCTGCTTAATGCTTCCATCAGGAAGTGCTTCACAACCTCATAGACAAAATCCGAAGCATCTGCCCCCATATACCGTTGCAGAACATAACGGATTCTCTCCTGCCCGTCCCACTCCAGTTGTTCCAGATACTCACAGATCGGGTGATATGCCCGGCTGTTGGCTTCTATGCGAAGTGCCTTATCCATACATTTTTCACTTGTGAGTTTGTAATAGCGTTCAAAGAAATAGTAGAAATAAGTCCTGCCATCATCATCCAGCTTGCAGACTTCCTCATTCCACCAGAGTTTTTTTACAATATCAATCCTGCCTGTCAGCTTGTTGTATTTCATACTCTCACGCACAAGCGGATCATTTCTCAGCACAACCATATAATTTCCAACCGTTGCTTTCGCAGTTCCTTTCTGTGTATATTCCAGCATCTGTTTCACTTCATCGACTTTGCTTTTATCTACCATCCGGAACATTTCTTTCATGGCATCTTTCTGTTCTTTTGTGGCGATCTCCTTTATCTTCTCTTTCGCATTGCTCAATCCGCTCCACCTCCTTCCATTTTTCTTTTACAAGTGCTTCCTTATCTGCCCTGTCCCCAAAGAGCAGGATATCCAGATAATACTCAACAACTGACAACTCCCTGAGAGCAGTCATAAACTTTTCATGCCATTCTTCTGTCCGTGTTTTTGGTGCATACTGTTCTTTCCATTCCAGAAGCAGGCTCAGATAATCCAGATAGGCTCTCAGGCATCTCAGATGTTTTTTCTGCCAAAGTTCTTCTGGTGTCGGCTCTGGCTTTTTTGCTGAAACGCTTCTCCTGTTCTGCGGTGATCCCCTGTCCCTGCCGGAATAAGGAATCCCAAAATCATCTGCCAGCTTCATGGCTGCATCTTTCAATCCAATGTCAAACAGTTGTGCCGTAAAATCAATGGCATCTCCTGTACAGCCACACCCGAAACAATAATATCTCCGGTCAACTTTCATGCTGGGTGATTTGTCATTATGGAAAATGCAGCGGATCAGTCCGCTCCTGTTGGGCTTTAACCCATACCTCTCCGCAGCCTGCCGGACGGTCACATTCTGTTTTACTTCATCAAATAATCCCAATTCGTTTCCTCTCTTTCTTAAATCTGCTTCCCAAATCTGGGAAGCAAGTTTTCACAAAAAACAAAAAAGCACTTTGTCCTGTCCTTACGGAATCAACAAAATGCCCTTATAGTTCCAGATCACTGGAATGTGATCTTCCTTTATTCAGTTGTTTTCTCTCTGCCTCTTCTCTTTGAATCTTTGCTACGTTCAATGCAAGTTTTTCTCTGATTGACGGCTTCACTTCTTTTTTGATTTCTTCTACAACGGCTTTTTTCTTCTCTGGCCGTTTTAACTGACGGACAACCCTCACAACAGCTTTTTCCATCGCATATTCGATTTTTTTAATCAGACCGTCCAGCCTGTTTATCGCATATTCCTTTTCTTTTCGTGATGCCTTACGTTCCGGACTCTGAATCCATCTCTTAGAATCTTCCGCAAGACGAATGTCATCTTTTCTGGTAGCCCGCATTGTTTCCTCTGCGACTTTATCCACAGCCTTGTCATAGGCTTCACTGGATACTTCGTCAAGCAAGGTTTCCACATCTTCAATACGGAGGGTAAGCTGTTGCAGTTCCTCTCTCTGTTCTTCAATCAGCTCGCCCTGACTTAGAATCCGGTCAGAATTGGAAATGAAATTTTCTTTAAATTCTTTTTCCTGCTGTTCTATTTTTTCTTTCTGTGACTGGATAACCTTTTCATTTGCCCTGACATGGTTTGACTGCCTTGCAAGTTCCAGATGATTCGCATTGACCTTATCCCTCTGCTGATTGAGCATTTCCTGCTGAACCGCAATCTCTTCTTTCTGCTTCATTCGGATATAGTCCTGTTTCTCCAGATACTGCCTTCCTCCATAGGACGGTTCTTCGTCAATTTCCAGTCCATGACGTTTACAGATATCCAGGAACATTGTCCGGCAGGCAGAATCAAAAACAACCTTACGGTTATTTGTCTTTGATCTTTTCTTTTCCGGATTCGGAAGTTCAAAGCCAAGTTCTTCCAGTGCCGCTTCCTGTTTCGGTTCAATCTCCCCATACCGGTTCGTAGCATCGAATACATGACGCTCATGAATATGCGGAGTCGCTTCGTCCATGTGCAGTGACCAGTCAATGATATGCACATTAGAACCAAACCGCTCATCGAACTCTTTCTTGAATTCATCAAAAACCAAAACCAGCGTTTCCACAGAAGCGTGTTCATCTATCGTCCCAAGCTGATAGATACTTTCTTCCGGACAGGTCTTTTTATTTTTCAGAACATCTTCCACCCCTTTACATCTGTCGGGGTGTCTTGCTTTCTCATGACGTTTATTCTGGTTAATCACATAATCGCTGTAATGATCCACATAGTATGCCATCTCAATCTGGTTAAAAGAAAAATTATCCTCTTTTCCCCGGTCTGCCATTGTGGTATATCCCTGATAGCAGTCCCAGTAAATATTCTGACGGACACGTTCATTGTCAATATGCTCACTGTGTTCCGGGTCAAATCTCCGGTCATTGTGAAGCGGATTGTAAACACCGTCTTTCCCAGATCTGCCGTTATGCCTTGTGCCTTTCAATTCACATCTCTCCTTTTTTCAAGTTGTTTCCCCGGAGGGGATTGCAGCGAAGCTTCCAAAAGTCTCTGTCCCCGTTACAGACAGTACCCAGTACCATATGGCGAAACGCCATATCACTGGGCAATGGCTGCCGCCCTTAACCTGCTAAGGGCTTTGCCCCTTAACCCCAGCAAGATGCTGCCGCTCTTTGCAATCTGGGCACAAAGGACTTCCAGCCCTCTGTACTCCCAGCAGACAAAACGTAACTCCTGCCGCTGTCCCTTCAGCAGGATCTCCGTTCCGTCTGTTTTTCAAAAATCCTCTGCATCGGATTTTGTGAAAATATAAAATGGGTAAAACAAAGGGCACTAACTTTTTACGGTTAATGCCCTTTCCTTTACTCATTCACTTTTCAGATAATTCCTGTATGTATCATTCTGATAATTGCTTCAGAACCATTTTAACATTCTTCCTAAGTTTCATTCCGTCCCTCAGTCCCAACCGGTAGAAAAATTCTTCTGTCTCTGCTCCACTGTTAAATATCTGGTCGCAATATTTTGTAATGGCCTCTTCCTGTTTCTGTGGAAGTGTGGCAATCACTTTTTTATATTCTTCCTCAACTTCATCTGGTTCTGTCACAGACGGCTGGCTCAGTTTCCAGTCTGCATACTCTTTTCCCATATGCTCCGTTATGGTCAGGTTGATAAATTCTTCAATCTCTTTTGTAATCTTCATTTAAGAATCCTATTCCTTTCTCCAGTGGTCTACTTCATCAATCTGATTTTGATTGTTTCCAGCCACACCACTGCCCAGCCAGAAAGCACAGCAGGATATAAAGTATAAAACCTGCCACAAGCATCCTGACCGCTTCTGTGCCTGTCTCCTGTCCGAATCCATACCCTAAAACTGCTGTAATGCAGATGATCCCCGACAGGATATGAAATACCGTTGCCGACAGCCATGTGAAGAACATAACCACCAGTTGTATCATTGTCAGGCATATACGCACTGGCAGTAATACGATTTTCACAATAATTCTTACAACAACCATGACTGTCCACCCCTTTCACTGTTTCAGATAACTACGATAGCTGTCTATCACAGAATCTGTCACACCGCTTTTGTAAATCTTTCGGATATCAACGATTTTTTCATCTTTCAAAAGTTTCAGCCAGTCCAGTAAATCTTTTCTGCTGTTTGCAAAATTACAACATCTTCCGTCTGCATATTCAATCCAGTATCTCATAAGTCCCTCCTACACATACACCAGTTCATTTAAAATAATTTCATCTACCCGGCTTCTTGCATTGTTTGCCCGGCGAACCCATTCCATCTGATCTCTGCTTTTCAATTCTTCCGTAATGCCTTCCTGCTCCATAATCTGTTCCATGAGGAAATCCCTGCGTTCCAAACACTGCTCATTCAGATCTGCGAGATACGTCCAGAGCTTACCACTCAATGTCAGATAGGAATACAAGCCACTCTTGTAATCTTTCAGATAGTTTCTGTGAAGACTTCCATAAAAACCAATCTCTCTTTTCTCTTCGGGTACTGCGATCAGTGGCAGATAGATTTCCCCGACAAGGATATAATCCAGACCATTACTGTTATCGTGAATGATTCTTTCTAATTTGCTCATGCTGATGCAACTCCTTTCTTCGGTTCTGCTGGGGGAAGCAGTGATAGCGGAATGAACACACCTTTTGCAATATCTTCCTGCCGGATCTCTTCTTTTTTTGCATCCAGTTCGGCTTTCTTTTTTGCCTTTGTCCGTTCATAGTATTCCTGCTGCTTTCCATTTGCTTTTCTTCTCAGGTAATTCTGGTGAAGCCTGTCTTTTCTGGCTTCCCGTTTTTCCATTTCTTCAATTTCTTCCGGTGTCATTTTCACCTCACCGAAATGTGGCGGTAAATATCTGCCGATGAAGTTAAAATAGATTTCCACTTCCTGTGTCGTCTCAACGCTTCCTTTCCGGTCACGCTCATGCACCACAATCTTTTCTACAAATTCATTCAGCATGTAAGTGGTCAATTCCTCAAAATTTTGGTATTTATCAACCAGAGCAATAAACTTCTCCGCTGATCTGCGACCTTCTTCATAGCCTGATAATTCAGCTTCCATATCTGCAATTTCTGCCGACAAATCTTTCTGTTCTTTAGAATACTGTCCATCAAGAATCGCATAGCGTTCATCTGGCAGCTTGCCAAGAATATTGTCCTCATAAATTCTGCAGATCAGTTTTTCCAGTTCCTGCACACGCTTTTTTGCCTCTGCCAATCTGCTTTTCAATCTTGTGATCTCACTGGACTGCTGTGAAGTCTGTGCCTTTTTTACTGTCTCCAAAAATTCTTCACGATTCAACTGTGAATACTCCGCAACAGCCTTTAAAAGTTCCTTAATCAGCTCCATAACCACATCAGCATTAATTCTGTGCTGTGTCTGGCAGAGTGTTCCAACCGGAACTTTAGAATATGCAGAACAAGTATATTGTGGTACTCGCTTGCCATTATTTACTCGATGGACATACATTTTGGAACCACAGTCTGCACAATACATCAGACCTGTCAAGGGGTGGGCTTCTCCCCATCCATCTGGATATCTTCTCACATTGCTTCGGATTCTCTGTACATTGTCAAAAGTTTCCTGATCTATAATGGCTTCCTGCGTGTTCTCAAACACCGTCCAATTATCTTCAGATACGTAATGGCTTTTCTTATCCTTGAAATGTTTTCTGGTCTTGAAGTTCACTGTATGACCAAGATACTCTCTTTTCTTCAGAATGCCTGCAACAGTAGAAGAGCCCCAGCCATAAGGATCTTTGATTTCTTCTACTCTGCCTTTCCATAATCCGGCATCTTTCTTTGCCATATGAACCGCTGGTATCTCAACCTTATCCTCTTTCAGTGCCTTGGCAATCTGATATGGTCCGTACCCATCCATTGTCATGTGAAAGATTCTCCGTACAACTACAGCTGCTTCTTCATCAACAATCCATACATTCGGGTCATCCTTGTCTTTCAGATACCCATATGGTGTTGTACTTGCCACATGCTTGCCGGATTTTCCTTTCGCCTTGAAAGTGGATTTTATCTTTTTACTGGTATCCCTTGCATACCATTCATTCATGATATTTCGGAATGGAGTAAAATCATCGTCCTCCCGGAAGCTGTCTACATTCTCGTTGACTGCAATCAGGCGGACATTCTTCTGTCGCAGCAATTCCATATATTGTCCGACTTTCAGATAATCTCTTCCCATTCGGCTCATATCTTTAATCAGAATCGTTCCGACTTTCCCCGACTCTACTTCTTTCATCATGGCAAGAAAGCCTGGGCGATCAAATCTTGTACCGGAGATACCATCATCAGTAAAATGAACAAGATTGGTAAATCCATGTTCTTTTGCATATTGTTCCAGCAGTTTCTTCTGGTTTGAAATACTGTTGGATTCCCCGTTTAATTCATCATCACGACTAAGACGTTCATACAACGCTGTCATGAATCCCTGTTTCTCTGTCATAGTCAGATGTCCTCCTTCCTTTGTTTATTAATTGCCTGTTCTCATCCCATATCCGTTCCTGTACCGGGTTCTGATGTTTCCGGGACGTATTAACCAAAAAAGACACGCTGAATGCCTATTCAGTTCTGGTATCACTACGGGCAGGCTGTTTCGTTTTCAAGGTTCGTGTAAGAAGTAAAAAAGATTCTTACACTAAACGAAATGCTCAGAGGTCTTTTTACAGCCCCCTTACTGCATCTTTTTTGATTTCGTGTCATCTTTTTAAAGTTCCTTACACAATCTCTGTACTGACGAAACAAAATACGGACATGTTTTGAAATTGTTTTTTACAAAATACAATTTTGTTCTTTAAGGTAAAAAAATAAGCCTCAAGAGACTTTTTAATCATTTTGGAGCTCCAACTCTTTAAATTTGATTGATTAAGAAGTCTCTTCAAACTTACTACACCTGCTGCAAATGTAAGGTAAATTGATGCTAACACGAAACCACCAATTCCCTTTGTCATGAATCCATTTGTAAGATAATCTCCCTGTACATTCCCAATTCCAAGTACAATATACGCTGCAATTGCAATTGCAAGTATTGCACATAAGATATTCTGTAATCTTGCTGCCTGCTTAACTCCAAAGAAATGCATTCCAAACAGTGCTGTCAGAACAATAAAACTAATCAACTTCGCATTTACATTTGGAAACAATGACAGGAAATAATCTGCAAATGAAAGTGTATACATACTAATTGCAAGTGATGTAAACAACTGGATATACAAGAAAATTCCTGCTGCTTTCTGTCCACATAAAACTCCAATCTGTGAATACTGTCCACCATAAAAGTTGGCTGTTCCTCCAATATAAATCTGTGGAATAGCAGCAAATATCGTAATTAATCCTGCAACTATATATGCAAGGTTTACACTACGACCTGTAAAACCAATTGCAATTCCTGTCATTGTCATAATTCCAACACCAATAATCTGTCCTATTGCCATTGAAAAGAGATCTGTCCGAGATAATTTTTTTGTTTCGTTCTCATTCATTGTTTTTCCACCTCTCGATTCTTATTTGTATAATACCTTTTGAATTCTCTCTATTGCTTCCTTTAGCATACTCTGCGGACATCCCACATTGATTCGAATGTGTTCTTCACCACCCGGTCCAAACCAAGTTCCTGGAACACATATTACATTAGCCTCAAACACAACTCTTTGGAACAATTCCTGATCTCCTAAATGGAGTTCTGATAAATCTAACCAACACAGAAACGTGCCTTGCGGACGAATCATCTTAGTTCCCGGCATTTGCTCTTCAACAAATTTTTCAAGAAAATCTACATTTTTCTGCATATATGCAATTTCCTGCTTCATCCATTCTTCGCCCTCATCCGTGTAAGCTGCACTAACACACTCCAGGCCAAAAGTATTTCTTACATCCAAGGACATTGCTTTCTGTGTATGTTCAAATTTTTCTCGTAACTCTTTATTTGGAATAATCGACATACTTGCTTTTAATCCGGCCACATTAAATGTTTTGCTTGGTGCAGTTAAGAGAATGAAGTTCTCTTCATATCGTTTATCTAAACTTAAAAGTGGATAATGCTTATATCCTTCATAAACGATATCTGCATGAATTTCATCTGTCACTAAAAGAACATCATGTTTCAAGCAAATTTCTGCTACTGCAGTAAGTTCCTCTTTTGTCCATACTCGGCCTACTGGATTATGCGGACTACACAGTACCATTAATTTGTTTTCTGGTTTAGCTGCAAGTGCTTCTAATTCTTCCAGATTCATTTTAAACTCGTTATTTATATGAACCAGCCCGTTATTTACAACTTTTCTATTATCATTCTTAACAATTGTTGCAAATGGATCATAAACTGGTTGTTGAATGATTACCCCGTCTCCCTCGTTGGTAAATGATCTAATAGCAATATTAATACTTGCAACAACTGATGGAACAAAGGTAATCCATTCTGGTTTCACATCCCAATCGAATCTTCTTTTCTGCCATCCACATACAGCACTATAAAACGGTGTCATCGGTGCACAATATCCAAAAATTTCTTTCTCTACTCTGTCACGAAGTGCATTTACAATTACTGGTGCACATGCAAAATCTGTATCCGCAAGCCACATCGGAATCATATCTTCTGGTATATCACAGTTCAGATAAGATGAAACAGCCTTGGAATGCCATTTCATGTCATTAGTACTTACGCGATCCACTTTTCTGTCAAAATCATATTTTATCATTTGCTCCTCCTTTTAGTTTAACTAATTAAACTGTTTACCTGTTAAACTTATTATAGTCTTAGTCTTACAAAAGTCAATTATTTTTGTGCAAACAGAATAAAAAAAGCATTTCA
>NZ_QTZH01000066.1:0-12514 GCF_003462585.1 Ruminococcus sp. OM04-4AA
ATGCATTTATAGTAGGAGAGCATGGAGACAGTGAAGTTGTGGCATGGTCATCTGCCAATGTATCCGGTGTTCCGCTTAGTGACATGTGTGAGATGAGAGGACATTATAATCATAAGGAAAACACAGAGGAAATCGCAGATGCTGTCAAAAACAGTGCCTATGAGATTATTAACAAGAAGCATGCGACATATTATGGAATTGCAATGTCAGTAAAACGTATCTGTGAAGTGATTATGCGTGACGAAAAATCAATCCTACCTGTATCACACATGATACATGGAGTATATGAGATTGATGATGTTGTATTAAGTATGCCTGTTATTGTGGGTGCAGACGGAATTGAATCTGATATTCCGATTAATCTTAGTGGAGAAGAAGCATTGAAGCTAAAAGAATCAGCAGACGCATTAAAGAATATAATTGACACATTAACCCTATGAAGCGTTTTGGAGATCCTGAAATTGATGATGATTGATTTCCTGAGATAGTGTATAATGAACGGTAAGAATATTTGGGATAAGGAGAAATTACACCATGTATGAAATAATGACTGCCGATGAAGCAATCCGGCTGGTTCGGGACTGAAACTGATAGAGGTTTGGTACAACTAACAAGAATAGGAGCGTGACATGAAGAAAAAGAATTCTTATAGATGGCTGATATGGATTTTTCAGACCTTTATAACATCATTTACGGACACAACATGAACAATGGCAGTATGTTCGGCAGTCTGAACAAATACAAGGATGAAGGCTTCTAGAAAAAGAACCAGTACTTTACGGTCTATACCGAAAGCACTGCCTACCGCTATCAGATCTTCTCCTATGAGGATGCAGTAGTTGGCGGCAATGTATATAAAGTCGGTTATCAGCCGGGGGAAGAATACCAGACGTTCATTGACGAGATGGTGAAAAATTCGGATTTTGATACCGGGATCAGACCAAAGTCAAGAAATAAGATCCTGACGCTGTCTACCTGTACTGATCATGATAGCAGCAAACGATTCGCAGTTCATGCGGTATGTATAGATACACAGAAAACAAGTGAGGAATGATCATGGAAACCAAAGAGAAGCCGAGAGCAAACCGGGAAGTTGTTGCAGACGACTGAAAAAAAGGCTATACTCATAATAACCAATTGAGGAGGTGATCTGTACGGAAAATTTAAAAAAACTGCCAGTTGGCTTTGATGATTTCAAGAAGATTCGAGAAAATCATTTTTATTATGTAGATAAGACACAACTTATTGAGCATCTTCTGCAAAAATGGGGCGAGGTGAACCTTTTCACCAGACCGCGCCGATTTGGAAAAACTTTAAATATGAGCATGCTTAAGAACTTTTTTGAAATAGGAACAGATGAGACCTTATTTGAGGGACTTTATATTTCCGAGAATCAGAAACTCTGTGAAGAATATATGGGGAAGTATCCGGTGATATTTTTGTCAATGAAAGATGTTGACGGGTTGACGTATGATGAAGCTGAAAATGCATTAATTCAGCTCATTGGAAGTGAGGCTGCAAGGTTCCCTTTTTTATTAAACAGTGATAAACTTTCTGAAACAGAAAAGGAGCAGTATCGTGGTTTCACAATCATCCAAAACGGGAAATATTGTATAGACAAAGGTTTCTTGATTTCATCATTGAAAGTTTTGGCACAGCTTTTATATAAGCATTATGATCAGAAAGCCATTATTCTGATCGATGAGTATGATGTGCCTCTGGATAAAGCATTCCAGCATGGATATTATAAGGAAATGGTATCGCTGATCCGAGGCTTATTCGGGCAGGCGTTAAAAACAAACAGTTTTCTGCAGTTTGCTGTACTGACAGGCTGTCTTCGTGTGTCAAAAGAAAGCATTTTTACAGGGCTGAACAACTTCAAAGTTTATTCGGCCGATGATGTTCAGTATGACGAAGAATTTGGATTTACAACTGAAGACGTCAAGAAGATTCTGGCAGCCTACAACCAACAAGACCATTTTGAAGAAATGAAAGAATGGTACGATGGGTATCATTTTGGAAATGCGGACATTTACTGTCCGTGGGATGTGATTAATTACATCGATGATCTTATGAGTGATTCAAAAGCAAAACCAAAGGCGTATTGGATCAACAGCAGTGGAAATGATCTTGTGAAGCGTTTTATAGACAAGGCTGATACGACCACCAGGGATGAAATCGAGCAGTTGATTACAGGAAAGGCTGTCCAGAAGAGAATCCGGCTGGATCTGACTTATGATGAGATTGATAACAGCGCAGAAAATGTGTGGAGTGTACTGTTCACAACTGGATATCTCACACGGCTTGGTGAGTCTGAAAATGGAATGTATAAGCTGGTGATTCCAAATAAAGAAGTCTTGGAAGTTTTTGTTCTTCAAATCCGGGAGTGGTTTGACCGGGTTGTTGCAAATGACCAGGCGTCTACAAAGAAAATCAACTGTGGATTTCTGGAAGGAAAAGTAGAGGATATAGAACAGGAACTGACGATGTTCCTTGGGGAAACAATCAGCGTGCTGGATACAAAGGCACGGAATGAGGAAAAAGAAATATTCTATCATGGCATTTTGATTGGCATTCTGAAAAGCAAATCTGATTGGGCGGTCAGATCGAACAGAGAGTCCGGAGATGGATTCGCGGATATTCTGGTGAAACCTAAGAATCCGGATGCAGGGATTATCATGGAGTTGAAATATGCAAATTCTTTCAATAATCTGGATCAGGCATGCGAGAGGGCATTGGAACAGATCAAAGACCGAAGATACGACCAGGCATTACGCGAGGACGGACGGAACGAAATACTCGCATATGGAATCGCATTTTATAAAAAACGCTGTAAAGTTGTAGTAGAAAGGCTCTAGTTTGATATAAAAATATTTAGATTATTTTGAGAATAAATATGAAAATCAGTAGGTAAAAAATCCTCCTCCGATTGCGCAGTCACACAGTCGGAGGAGAATTTCTTTTGAACATCATTTACGGACACAACATGAATAATGGCAGTATGTTCGGCAGTCTATAAGATCCTGACGCTGTCCACCTGTACTAATCATGATAAAATACATTGACAAACTCAAGATAACATGAAGTCGAGAACCAATTTAGAAGTTGAAAAAAATTGGAAAGATAATGTTAGAATCAATGGTAATGAGAAAAGAAGTACGAGATTAGATGTTTATGATAAAGACACAAATACGGTATATGATTACAAATTTGTAAAGAATCCTGGCAAAGGACTTTCCAAAAGACAAGTTGAAAAAATAAAGAAGGAAGGACCTTTAGGATTAAGTAATGAGGACATAATAGAAATTAACCCTAATTAAATTATTGAGTTGAGCTATTGCAACAAATATGTTAAGTAATGAGGACATAATAGAAATTAACCCTAATTAAATTATTGAGTTGAGCTATTGCAACAAATATGTTGCAATAGCTCAGAAAGAGGAAAATATGGAACGACCAAAAATAAATAAAAGAAAAATTACAAATGATTGGCAGAAATATTGTCCTGAATTAAGTAAATTGCGTATGCTAGATATAGATAATAGAGTAGGTCCTTTAGTTATCGGGTTCTATTTGCAAATAATAGGGGATGGAACGATTTATATGCCTTTATATAAAGTGGGAAATCTATACAGCCATTATAGTGTATTACCTTCTAGTTTAGAAATAGAAGGACGATCGATGGATATGCAAATGCATGAAATTTATAGTGAACAAATTGCCCAACAATTAATCCAAAAAGCATATATTCCGTTACAAGGGGAAGTGACTTTTGAGGACGTAAAGAATGGATATGAACGATATTTTAAAAACCCAAATAAAGGAACAATTGTAGAATATGAGGATTATGTATACATCAGTAGCTGGACAAGAAAAAAAGAACTTTTTGATAATGCATTGCATACGGTTTACAATGAATTAAAATCATGGCCAGAAGAAAGATATTTTGTACGAGATGGTGGTTTTAAAAATTGGATGTTGGAATTGGAAAAAAAAGCTAGTAATCATGAAGTATTAGAAGCAAACTATAGAATGAAATTCGAAAAATATAAAATTGAAAAACTGCCGGAAAGACCCTTCTGTTTTTAATATTAAATACAGGGAAAAAGAATTATGAATTTAGAAAAAATAGAAAAGCAATTATATAGTGATAAGTTTTTAGATGAAAAAAATAATTACATTTATGCATCACTTAGCAATAAAATAGGTGGTCTTATTGGGAGCGTTAAGGGATTAGTATTGCTGAGTGTATATGAAGATATTTTATATATTCACCGAGCCAATATTGATAATTCTTATGGCAAACAATTAGCAAAAATTTATATTCCAAATATGAAAAATATCCAAGGAAAAGCCGGATTATTTGGTGGAAAGTTTTCTTTCAAGTATGAAGGACAAGAATATAAATTTAAACTGCCATCAAAGGCCGGAAAATTTGTGGATTTTTTTGTAAAGTAAAAGTATGAGGATAACAGGATGAAAAACTTACAAAAGTATCTAATGATTTTGGGAACGATAATGTTAAGTATTGGAATTAGTGCGTGCTCTAAACAACCAGACTTCGATGCCAAATCTTACGTCCAAAGTTCTCTTGATGCATACTATCATGGAGAATATAAGGACTATGCGAATCTGTTAGAACTCTCGGAAAAAGATGCAAAGAAAGAAATCGAAGAGGATTTTAATGAGAGCATCCAAAAGCAATTTGATGATTCCGATAACATTACGGATAAAGGAATTGCTGATTATACGGAAAAACTGACAGAAGTAAAGAAACTGGCAAAATACAAAGTGCAGGATGTGAAAGAAGAGGATGGAGTTTATACAGTAAGTGTACAAGTTGAACCATCCAATGTATTTCAGACATTGCAACAAAGCTCTTCAGAGGTAAGCAATGAAAAAATAAAGCAGGGATTGGATGGAAATGATCCGGAAGTCTTTGCAGCCGTATTAACAGAAAGTGTCCAGAAGAGTCTTGAAAAGAACAGTTATGGAAAAACTGTTACTGTAAAAGTATCCGTGGAAAAAGATAATTCAGGAAAATATGGTCTTTCGGATACAGAGATGAATAAGCTGGAAGCAGCGATGTTCCCAACAGAATAAGAATGAATGGAAAGCTATCAGAGGAAAAACTGGTAGCTTTCTTTTATCTTCAAGACGAGAAAAGTTCTGGCGATAGTAACGTTTAATCATCGATATTCTTATTTTATTTTCTATTTTACCAACTAATCTGGCGATGCATTTTACGATATTGTCTGGGAGTTATACCAGTGTATCTCTTAAAAATAGAAATAAAATAACTTTGAGATGAAAAATTCAAGTAAGTACTGATTTCACCCAGACTATAGTCGGAATGTGCCAGTAAATTCTGTGCCTTTTCAATAAGAACTTTATGGATAAAAACAGTAAGCGTCTGTCCGGTTTCTTTATGGAACAGGGCAGACAGATATTTAGGTGTTAAATTAACTAAAGATGCCAGTTGATTTAAGGTTAAAGTTTTATTTTTACCATGATAGATATAATCAATGACGCGAGAAATAGCTGGTGAATAGTAGTTTTTTGGCGTCTTTTTTGCTTCAGCAACACGAAGCGTAAATTCAATAGCCATCTGTTCATTTAATTTCATTAAAGCGTCAACATCGGTACATTGTTCCATTTTTCGTATATATACATCACTTAAGGAAAAAGCAGTTTCCTCATTAAGTCCTCCTTCGATGGCATATCTGGTAACTAAAGTTGTATTAGCAATACTTGCATAAAAAAGTAATTTTAATTTGGAATTGGAAGAGGTCATCTTTCCGTAAACAGTTGTTGGGAGTGATAATAGGTATTCTCCAATGCGTGAATATCTCCGTTTGAAACACATTCGAGAATTGCTTTTTCCTGTGCATAAGATGTATGTATCCGTTCATTTTCTGCATTTTCCAACATTTCATGTGTGAGTGAAAAATTGATGTCTGACTTCATTTTATACATAGGTAATTCCTCCTGTCAAAAACACGATAAATTGACATAAAACACGATAAATCAATATAATTATATGCCGGAAATAGATAAAATGCAATTAAGAGATTAAGAGAGAGGAGATAGATGCTATGAAACGAAAAGAAGTAATTTTTTTACTGGCAATGCTGTTAGTTGGAACTTCTGTTGGTGGTTTTGCATATCCAAGTAATTGTTATGCAGCAACAGCAGAGACAGAAAGTTCTTCGGAACAAAGTATTTATTCACTGGCCAATCATTATTTTAAAATCAAGTCTATCAGTAATGGGAAATACTTGCTTGGAAATAAAGCAGGATATGAAGCTCAGGCAGATACAGCCGATAGTGGAATGACATTCTACTTTAAAGCATCTGACTTGAGAGAATATATTCTTTTTGATCAGGATAGCAAGTATCTCACATATAACACTTTTAATGCAATTGTCCGAAATACGACATTGTCAGATAAGACGCGATTTAAAGTAGAGCAGTATGAAGATAATTCCTTTTCTTTTTATTCTTATGTTAAAAAGAAATATGTTGGAATTAAGGGAACTTCACTGGTTTGGAAAGACAATGTGGATGATACATGCCGGTTTGAACTGGAACTTACAGAAGGAAATAATCCGTTTCCGGAAGCAGATATAAATATTTATTTTTATGACGGGGATGGGAATCCAATAACGACATCGAACGTGATGGCGAGACCGTCAAGTGGTGAAAACATTATCGGAACAGCAGATACTCATGCACATTTGTGTCATAACAAAGGATCAGGAGAAGTTGTATTTAATGGAGATGCATTTAGTCCCCTGGGAATTGCAGATGCACTCAATGATTGTACGGATCTGCATGGAGTAAATGGAGCGTATGATATTTGGGGAAAAGCAGTAGATGGTGCAACGACACATAATACATCGGGATATCCAAATTTTAGTTACTGGCCTACAAGTTATTCTACAAACCACGAACAGACATACTATAAATGGCTGGAGCGTTCCTATCTGGCGGGGCAAAGAGTGCTGGTACATCAGTGCGTAAATAATGAAATATTAGGAAAAGTTACCAATGCACTTCCGCCTTATAAAAATGGCGTAACAAATGATATGGACGCAATCCGACAGGAAATAGAGTATGTATATAAAATGCAGGATTATATAGATGCACAGTGTGGTGGACCGAATGAAGGATGGTTTAGAATTGTAACATCATCCGAACAGGCAAGAGATGTGATCAGTCAGGGCAAAATGGCTGTATTCTTAGGAATTGAAGTAGACACAATTTTTGGTGCAGATACGGATTTTGTTGGAAAATATAATGCTGGAGAAATCACAGAAGAAGAAATGAACACAGGTCTGGAAAATATAGAAAAGCAATTGGATGAAGTATATGATCTAGGGATAAGAAGTTTTTATATGATACATGCATTGAATAACGGTTTCGGTGGATGTCAGTTATATCAGGGGGAAATATTCAGTATTATGAATTACCTGAAAACATCAGATTTTTATCAACCAGAGGTAAGCACCAATCCAAGAGTATTCTACAAACAGCCGAAAGCAGATCTTCCAGAAGATGCACAGGGACATGCCAATGTTGAGGGACTTACAGAGACTGGAAAATGGATGATTCATCAGATGATAAACAGACACATGATTATAGAACTTGATCACATGAGTGACAAGTCCTTAAATGATACCTTGGATATCTTATGGGAAGAAAAATATCCGGGAATTATATGTTCTCATACAAGAATTTTGGATATGTTTAATCCAGAAGATGAGGCATGGGAACAATTGGATATTCCACGTATGATAAAAATATATCAGCTTGGTGGAATTATATCACCTATGATGTGGGAAACAACAACAGGACATCAGAGATGTGCAACGGATTATCTGGAATATATGATAGAACTGAGTAATAATTCAGAAACACCGACTACAGGAATATTAGATAATCAAAATTACTTTAAATATGACGGACCATACGAAGTGCCGACTACATGGTATAACATGAATGATGATGAGTCAGATGACATGATTCTTGGAATACCGTATGGAAGCGATGTTAATGGTGCATGCATGTTACCGAACTTTGATAAAGTACAAGAAAGTTTCGATACAGTTGATTATGACACTTTTACAGATTTATATCCGGGAATTTATGCGGATGGAGTAACAGCAAAGGTTAATAAACAAACTACAGGAAATGTCACATTTGATGTTAATGGTGATCGTGGTGTTGCACATTATGGTTTAGTGCCAGATTTCTGGAAAAAGATGTCAACCAATAGCGATATTGTGGATATTAATGCAACATTTAATTCGGCTGAAGCGTATATCAGAATGATAGAACGTGCAGAGAAATACTCAGATACATATCCAAGCAGAGATGAATCACAATGGATAACAACTTCGACAGAATATTGGCATTAGATATGGACTTTGAAAGAGGGGATAAGCCATGAACATTGATAAAATATGTGAACAGTTAACAATAGATGAAAAAATCCGGCTTTTAGGCGGTGTTGGTGACTGGCATACTTATGACTGTAATGGGAAAATCCCCTCTATTATGATGACAGACGGACCACATGGGATTCGAAAACTGGAGCAGGAAAAGGTTGGGGATATTGAAACCAGTAAGCCAGCAACCTGTTTTCCAACTGCAAGTGCAATAGCCTGCAGTTGGAATCCTGCTATTGTTAAAAAGATGGGTGAAGCGATCGCGAAAGAAGCAAAAAAAGAGCAGATATCCATTGTGTTAGGCTGTGGAATCAATATCAAGCGTTCTCCTTTATGTGGAAGAAATTTTGAATATTTCAGTGAAGATCCGTATTTGACAGGAAAGCTGGCAACGGGATATATCGAAGGGGTACAGAGTCTTGGGATAGGTACGAGTTTAAAGCATTATGCTGTTAATTCACAGGAAACAAGACGAATGACATCCAATAGCCAGATTGATGAAAGAACTTTTAGGGAAATATATCTGTCGGCTTTTGAAGAAGTTGTGAAAAAAGCAAAACCGACTTCTGTAATGGCTTCATACAACAGGATTAATGGCGAATTTGGAGCAAGAAATAAATACTTACTGACAGATGTTCTGAGAAAAGAATGGAAATATCAAGGTGGTGTGGTGTCGGATTGGGGAGCAGCAAATGATATTGTAAGCTGTATGAAAAATGGTCTGACACTGGAAATGCCAGATCCGAAAGGCTTCCACACAGATGTGTTAAAAGAAGCGTATAAGGATGGCCGGATTACGGATCAGGAACTGGATAACTGGACTAAGAATGTTCTGCAGAATTTTGTATCACTTCATAAAAATATAGAAGAAAATTATGAGGTAGATATGGAAGAACAGAATCAGGTGGCACGTAAACTGGAAAATGAAAGTGCAGTACTTTTGAAAAATAATAGTGTTTTGCCAATTGGAAAAGAGAAGAAGGTAATCATTATTGGAGAGCTTGCCAGGCAGATGCGGTTTCAGGGAGGTGGGAGCAGTCATATCCAGCCGACGGAGATGACAAATGCGATTGAAGCAATACGTGAAAAAGGATATCAGGTAACTTATATACAGGGATATCAGAATGAAAAGGAAGAATTAGGAGAAAAGCAACTACAGGATACGATAGAAAAACTGAAACAGGAATATAGAAAAAAAGATTGTGTGATTCTATATTTTATCGGTCTTACAGAATCTTACGAAGGAGAAGGATACGACAGGAAAAATCTTAAAATCCCTCAAAATCAGGAAAAGCTGTTGGCTGAAATTGCAGAAACTGTTGGAAAAGATAATATTGCAGCAATTAGTTTTGGTGGTGCACCTATGGATTTTAGTTTTGAAAAGAATGTAGGAGCAATTCTTCACATGTACCTCGGAGGACAGGCTGTAGGAGAATCTGTTGCTGACTTAATCAGTGGAGAAGTGAATCCATCCGGTAAATTGGCAGAGACAATTCCGTTTTCAGAAAAAGATACTCCTGCATGGAGATATTTTGCACCTCCGAATGATGATGTAGAATACAGGGAAAGTATTTTTGTGGGTTATCGTTACTATGAGACATTCCATGTTCCGGTAAAATATCCGTTTGGTTATGGACTTTCCTATACTTCTTTTTCCTATTCGGAATTGAATGTATCGGAAGTGTATAGTGGTGGAAAGATACAAATTCGTTTTAAAATTAAAAATATCGGAAAAGTGAGTGGAGCAGAAATAGCACAGTTATATGTCTGCCCGAACGAATCAGATGTTATCAGAAGCCATATAGAATTAAAGGGATTTCAAAAAATATATCTGCATCCGGGAGAAGAAAAAGAAGTTATACTAGAGCTGGATGAAAGAAGTTTTTCCGTCTATGATGTAGAGAAAAAAGCCTTTTCCATGTTAAGCGGTAAATATCAGATCTGTATCGGAGCATCGGTACATGATTTGCAATTAAAGGCGAATATAGAAGTAGTAGGAAATAGTTATTTTAGAAATGAAAGAGAACTGTTTCCGGATTATTTTAGAGAGCAGCCACATGGAATGGAAATCAGTGCAGAACAGTTTTATCAGCTATTAGGCGGTGAACCAAAACATGACAAAGAAAAAAAGCGTGGAGAGTATACGGTTTACGATTCCTATCAGGATGTGGTAAATGTCTCAATGTTTGGAAAATTTGTTCGTGGAATCGTACATATCGGACTTAAGATTATGCTTCGGGGAAAATCAGAGCGGGACCCGGCCTTTAAAATGGTAAAAATGGGAGTCGAAGAAGGAAATCTGGAAGGTCTGATTGCAACCAGTGGTGGAATTGCAACTCCGAAGTTAATCGATATGTTAGTTTACAATGCAAATAAAAAATATTTGCAGGCTTTTAAAAGACTGCTGAAGAAATAGAGAGAGGGGGAGTCGTATATGGAAAACAATAAATTGGATAAACGCACAAAATGGAGCTATTGTATAGGAGCAACCGGAAGAGATATGGCGTATGCACTCGTCTCTATGTTTCTTCTTACATATATTCAGTATACGATGAAACTGACAGTTGCCCAATATGCAGTAATATCAGCAATTATGGTAGTGTGTCTGCTGTGGGATGCCATTAATGATCCAATGATGGGAATTATTATTGAAAATTCGCATTTGAAAGCCGGAAAATTTAAACCTTGGATTTTTATAGGAGTAATTTTAAACAGCCTGGTAATTATCTGCCTGTTTACAGTAAGACCGGAAGGATGGGGATTTGTCGCATTTTTTGGAGTGGGATATCTTTTATGGGGAATGACTTACACAATGAATGATATTGCCTATTGGGGAATGCTGCCGAGTCTTACATCAGATCCGGGAGAACGGAACTGGCTGGTAACCGTACAGGGAATTTTTATCTGTATCGGACAGTTTTCTGTTGCGGGTCTGCTCCCTGATATGGTAGCAGGAAATGCGATTATGGCGTATCGGACGGCTGCGATTGTGATTGCTTTTTGTTTTATTGGTTTCCAGCTTCTTACAGTGTTTGGAGTAAAAGAGAGAAAACGGCCGGAAAAGAAGAGAACACTGTCATTAAAAGATATGTTTCATATATTTCTGAGGAATGATCAGTTGATAGTGATTGGAATTGCATGTTTATTATTCCAAATCGGAAATGGTCTTCTGATTATGATTGGAATGAATTTCTTTTATTTTGAATTTGGATATTCTGTAGGTGGCAGTCTTGTATTTTGGTTTACAATTATGTATGGATTAGGAACGCTGATATCAGAGGCATCTTTTGCGTGGCTTTCCTCAAAATTCACACGAAATCAGATTATAACTGCAGCTACCGTCATTACAGTCATTGGGTATATGCTTTTTATGAGTGTAGGCTACATTTTACCAAAGAGTGTTGTTTTACTGAATATCATCGGTTTCCTGATCTTCTTTTCACAGGGGGCATTCAATATGACGATGATTGTCATGTTAAATAATACTATAGAGTATGATGAAGTCCGGTTTCATGAACGACATGACAGTATTATCTCAGCAGTAAGATCTTTTGCAACAAAGCTGGCCAGTGCAGTTGATCAGGCGATTGTTGCGTTAATACTGATTATAAGCAATATCTATGCAATCAGTCAGAAAATATCCGGATTAGAAATAAAAGCTGGTATAGGAGAACTTACTTCGGAAAATGTAATTGTACAGGCAGATAAATTTATCCAGACAGCAGATGCCGGACAAAGATTTATATTGCGTCTTGGAATTGTAGCTGTTCCGGTAATTTCTATAGGAGCTGCTTATATACTGATTAAACGGAAATATATCATTGACGAACGTAAGTATGAAGAACTGGTAGCGGAAATAAAAAGCACAAATAAAAAATGATTCAATTAGTTGTGATGACCTTATAATTGATGAGTTTAGAAAAAGGTGATATGAATGACAATTGATGATTTTATATATGAAAATAGTATTGTACGTGATAATGGTTCTGATATACAGATGATTTTATATATGAAAATAGTATTGTACGTGATAATGGTTCTGATATACAGCAGATCATATAGAT
>NZ_QTZH01000067.1:0-12426 GCF_003462585.1 Ruminococcus sp. OM04-4AA
CTAATTCTTCCCTTTTTACTGTTGTTTTGGTTTGTTTAAAAACCGTTCTTAAAAATCTTCTCTTAAAGAAATTTTCAAGGGTTGTTGTTGTCTATTGTTCAGTTATCAAAGTTCTTTGTTTGTGTCGTTCTTTTCAAGCGACAGCTTGTTTATATTAACATAGCTGTTTTTGTTTGTCAAGAACTTTTTTTCAAAAAGTTTTATGAGTTTTCATAAAACAAACGGAGAAGGAGGGATTTGAACCCTCGCGCCGCTACTAACGACCTACTCCCTTTCCAGGGGAGCCCCTTCGGCCAGCTTGGGTACTTCTCCATAAAAAACGGAGAGGGTGGGATTCGAACCCACGCGCCCTTTCGGACAAACGGTTTTCAAGACCGCCTCGTTATGACCACTTCGATACCTCTCCATAATACCTAATCATTGCCGATTAGCAATTCTTATTAAGTTGTTGTCGTTTCACTTGCGACGCTGATAATCTTATCATAAGGTAGACCTAAATGTCAACACCTTTTTTTCATTTTTTTCACATTTTTTTAATTTTCTTTGTTTTCCTTGATTTTTGGGGCTTTTTCCACACTTTACAACATCGGAAAATCCCCCTCTTTTCTTGATTTGTTCTTAAGTATCTCGATTCTCAGTCATGCTTTTAAGCAAGTTTCCTTGACCTGTTTTTACATTTTTTGAAATTAAGGAATAAACATAAGACAGTTCCCTTGTATATTCCTACAGAAACGCTTCCGCCACAAGAAGATCTTCCGGTGTTGTGATTTTTATATTTTCATATGCTCCGGGATATAATTTAACAGTATGTCCCATCATCTGCTCGACTACCATCGCATCATCTGTCACATTTTCGATTTTCTCGTTGATTAATTTCTGATAAGCTTCTTTGATCAACTGGATATTAAAAACCTGTGGTGTCTGAACAAGCCAGAGTGTTTTTCGCTCCGGTGTGCCTTTCACATAATTCTTTTCGTCCACGACTTTGATTGTATCCTTTACAGGCATGCCGGCAACACATGCACTCGTTTCTTCCACGCAAGAATAGGCGCGCTCAATCATAGCATCATCCACAAACGGTCTTGCCCCGTCATGAATATATACGAACCCGTCTTTTTCTTTGATCTGCTGCAGACCATTCCAGACAGAATTATAACGTTCTGCACCTCCGGCTACAATTTTATGCACTTTAGAAAAACCGTATTTTTCTACGATTTCTTTTTGACAATATTCTTCTTCACCTGTACCGCTGACAAGAACAATTTCATCAATCCATGAGGAATCCTGAAATGCTTTCAGAGAATAATAAAGTACAGGATAGCCTTTCAGCATCAAGTACTGTTTATGAACTTTTGTCCCCATTCTTTTTCCACTTCCGCCAGCAAGAACAACTGCTGTACAATATTTCTTCTCCATTTTTCTCTCCTGTTATTCACATTAAATACAGGATTTTGCAAAGTTATTCACAACTCATCACAAAATCCTGTTCATATCTCTTTGTTATTCAAATAACTGACACGTAAATCAACTATCTTAACGTTCACCCAATTTCAGGTTCGGCACAGCATTCAAATCCCATCCCGAACGAGTTCCGGCAAGGTATTCATAATAAGCCGCCGCTCCGATCATTGCCGCATTATCTGTACAGTAAATCGGTGACGGACGGTAGAATTTCATTCCACGTTTCTCACAAGCTTCTTCCATCGCTTCACGAAGCGCTGAATTAGACGCAACTCCTCCCGCGATCGCAAATTTCTTCATGCCGAGTTTTTCTGCTGCACGCATTGAATTTCCCACAAGAACTTCTACTACTGCCTTCTGGAAAGATGCTGCAAGATCTGCAGGATCAAATGTCTCACCTTTCATCTTACAGCCATTAATATAATTCAATACCGCTGATTTCAGTCCACTGAAACTAAAATCATACTCTGCATCATTTACCTTTGCCTTTGGGAACTGGATTGCATCCGGATTCCCCTCTTTGGCAATACGGTCAATCTTTGGACCGCCCGGATAACCGAGTCCGATTGCACGAGCCACTTTATCATAAGCTTCACCCGCCGCATCATCTCTGGTTCTTCCAAGGATCTCGTATTTTCCATATTCCTTCACACATACAAGATGCGTATGTCCGCCGGATGCAACAAGACACACAAACGGTGGCTCAAGATCCGGATGTTCGATATAATTTGCAGAAATGTGCCCCTCAATATGATGCACTCCAACCAGTGGAATATCTTTCGCCCATGCGATTGCTTTTGCTTCAGCCACGCCAACAAGCAGGGCTCCTACAAGCCCCGGTCCATAAGTTACACCGATTGCGTCAATCTCATCTAATGTTGTCCCTGCTTCACTAAGCGCCTCTTCAATCACCTGATTAATCTTCTCAATATGCTTTCTTGATGCAATTTCCGGCACAACACCACCGTATAATTTGTGCAGATCAATCTGAGAAGAAATGATATTTGAGCGCACTTCTCGCCCGTTTCGTACTACTGCTGCCGCTGTCTCATCACAGGAACTTTCGATCGCCAGTATATTAATCTCTTTGCTTTCACTCATTTTCTATCCCTCTCAATCTTCAAACATCAGATCAACAGACATTCCATCCTTTCCAGCTTTCGCCTGAGGGAATATCTTTTTCACATCATTCATATAATGTTCCGGCTTTGTAAGTGACGGACTATAATGTGTCAGCCACATCTCGCCAACATTCGCTTCTTTCGCCAGTTCCGCCGCTTCATAAAATGTCATATGCTTATACTCTACTGCCTTCGCTGCTTTCTCTTTCTCTCCATACATGCCTTCACAGATGAAAAGATCAGAATCTTTCGCATTCTCACGAATCGAATCTGTCGGCCTTGTATCTGTTGTATAAGTCAGCTTAATTCCTTTTCTCTGTGGACCGAGCACCATATCCGGTGTCAAAATTCCCATTTCACTTTCTACAGTTTCTCCGTTCTGTAAGCGACTCCAGTATTTCTGCGGAATCTCATTTGCACGGGCACGCTCCACATCAAACTTACCGGCGCGGTCAATTTCAATCGTATAACCATAGCAAAGTACATTATGGTTCACACGAAATGCTTTCAACCGGTATCCATTTAACTCAAATGTCTGCTCCGCTCCCTGAATCTCCTGATAAATGATTGGAAATGGCAGTTCCGGCGCAATTACGCGCAGGCAGCTGACAACCCTTTCAAGACCTTTCGGTCCGATCAGTGTCAACGGTTCCCTACGGTCTGCATTTCCCATTGTAAGTAGAAGACCCGGAAGTCCACTGATATGATCCCCATGATAATGAGTAAAACAGATCACATCGATTGGTTTAAAACTCCAGCCCTTCTCTTTTACAGCTACCTGTGTTCCTTCTCCGCAGTCAATCATCAGACTGCTTCCGTTAAACCTTGTCATTAAGGAAGTAAGGAAACGATAAGGAAGCGGCATCATCCCACCACTTCCGAGCAAACATACATCTAACATAATATTCCTCTATCTTCTGGTCCATTACGGTTTGCCCGAAACTGCAAACCAGACTCTTTCATTCATCTTTACATTCGGTTGGAATGAGGAACCCCTTTGTAATTTCATCAAAACACTCCTCGCACAGATCAAAACTGCAGCTTTCTCCATCTTTTCCAGAAAAATAGCCCCAGGTATGCTCTACATGAAGCATCTCTCTTTTCGGAATCCCACTCACAACTTTTGTTTCTTTTCCACACCGGTTACAAATAATTTTCGTAATTTCTTTTGTTTCTTTCAACTGATACTGGCGCATACGTTTTCCTCCTGTGAGCAGCAATTATGTTGTTACTCATCATTGTAATTTACAAAAACGGAATATTCCTGTTTTCTTCCTTTGTTACGCCTCAATTATACAAAACAGTTTTTGCAATTTCCACTGGAAACTGCTGGTTATTTATCTATTTCCAGACTCATCAGTACTGCATCTTCCTTCGGATCCTGATAGAATGCTTTGCGGACTCCATCGTTTACGAATCCTTCTCTCGCATAAAATGCTCCTGCTGCCTGATTACTTTCTCTTACATCCAGCAGAACCTTTGCAATCTGATGTTCTTTACTCCACGCCTTCAAAGCTAGCATTAATGCATGACCAACCCCCTGACGTTTCATCTCATCAATCACTGCGATTCTTGCAATCTCCACTTCATCAACTGCAGTATAGCCAAGCAGATATCCTACTCTTTTCCCTGCTTTTTCCGCAACAAAGCAGACACTATTGTTCTGTTCCAGCGTCTCTAGAATCGCCTTCTCGCTCCAGGCATCAGAAAATGACTGGTGCTCAATCTCAGCAACTACAGCACCGTCTTCAATCGTCATCTCACGCACTTCTGTCTTTGCTTCCTTTTCACGCTGAGCACGTTCGCGCTCTGCCTGAGACACACGCAGATAATCCGGCTTATGCGCCTCTGCTGTCTCATATTTTCCTGCATAATAATACGCAATACCAAGTGCTCCTACTACAGCTGCTCTCTGACGGTTCATGTATGATGGGGCAAATGAATACGGGACTTCAAGTCCCTCTTCAAGCATCTGACGATACACCGGTACTCCGTCTCCCAAAAATACAACCGGACGTTTATACGCATTCAGCTTACCGATCAACTCTTCTACTGCAATCGCCATCTGCTGTTCTTCCACATGAAATGCAGCCTCTGTCAGATGTGTTCCATCTTTCACTTCATGTGAAAATGAATACAATCCTGTATAAACCTGTTTTCTTCTGGCATCCATGATCGGGCAGATCAAGTCGCCACATCCATAAACATTATAGGCCAGTGCATCCACTGTCGGAACATGGATCAGAGGTTTTCCAAGAGCAAGTCCCAGTCCTTTCGCAGTAGCAGATCCGATTCTAAGCCCGGTAAAAGAGCCCGGTCCTCCTGACACAGCAATGGCATCAATGCTGGACAGATCCAGATCGATCATCTTCTTTACCTCATCAATCATCGGCAGAAGTGTCTGCGAATGTGTCTTCTTATAATTCACGGTATACTCCGCAATTGTCTGTTCATCCTCAACGACTGCAACCGTTGCTGTCAGTCCTGAGCTGTCTATCGCCAATACTCTCATGGTCTTGCTTCCTTCCTCTGTCAGCTGCTGTAAAAATGTTCTCTGTATCAACAGCCTTCTCTTTGTTCCATTCTTCTAATTTTTTATCGTTATTGTTCCTCGATTGTGATCCGACGATAATCAAATCCCTGTGTCAGATCCTTCTCGATCAGAATATTTGTCCGACGTTCCGGAAGAATCTCTTCTATCAGATTCGCCCACTCGATCAGTGAGACACCTTCTCCCATCACGTATTCTTCATATCCCACCTCGTCCATCTCTTCAATGTCACCGATTCTGTAGACATCAAAATGATAGAAGGGCAGACGCCCTTCTTCATAAACCTGAACGATGGTAAATGTCGGACTATTCACCGGTTCTTCAATCCCAAGTCCTTCTGCGAGTCCCTGAGTAAAGACCGTTTTCCCAACTCCAAGATCCCCGGTCAGGGTTAACACCTGACCTGGGAATGCTTTTTCACCAAGACTTTTACCGACTGCAAATGTCTCTTCCGGGCTTCTTGTCTCTATCACCATAATATTTCAGCCTTTCTATACCGCCGGTTCTTCACCAAAAGTCCCGGTTCTTTTATCATCTTATCTTAAGTTTCTAATGATGGAACAGACGGATTCCTGTAAATGCCATTGCCATGCCGTATTTGTTACATGTAGCAATTACATTATCATCACGCACAGATCCACCTGGCTGTGCAATATAAGTTACACCACTCTTATGTGCACGCTCAATATTATCACCGAATGGGAAGAATGCATCAGAACCAAGCGCAACACCTGTCAGCTGGTCCAGCCATGCTCTCTTCTCTTCTCTTGTAAATACTTCCGGTTTTACCTTAAATGTATTCTCCCAGACACCATCTGCGAGAACATCCATATATTCCTCTCCGATGTAAAGATCGATCGCATTATCTCTGTCTGCACGTCCGATTCCATCCTTGAACTGAAGTCCAAGTACCTTCGGATTCTGACGTAACCACCAGTTATCTGCCTTCTGTCCGGCAAGACGTGTACAGTGGATTCTTGACTGCTGTCCGGCACCGATTCCGATTGCCTGTCCATCTTTTACATAACATACAGAGTTAGACTGTGTATATTTCAATGTAATCATGGAAATAGCAAGGTCGATCTTCGCTGCATCCGGGATCTCTTTCACATCTGTCACAACATTTGAGAAGAAATCTTTATCGATATTCAGTTCATTTCTTCCCTGCTCAAATGTAATTCCGAATACTTCCTTGTGCTCTAACGGTGCAGGCACATAATCCGGATCGATCTGAATAATATTGTAATTTCCTTTTTTCTTCTGTTTCAGAAGTTCAAGTGCCTCCGGCTCATATCCCGGTGCGATCACTCCATCAGATACCTCTCTCTTGATCAGGCGCGCTGTATCAACGTCACAGACGTCAGACAGAGAAATAAAGTCACCGAAAGAAGACATACGGTCTGCGCCACGCGCTCTTGCATAAGCACATGCAAGTGGAGAGAGTTCTCCAAGATCATCTACCCAGTAAATCTTCGCCAGTGTCTCTGACAGCGGAAGACCAACAGCTGCTCCGGCCGGTGATACATGCTTGAATGAAGTTGCGGCCGGAAGTCCTGTCGCTTTCTTCAGTTCTGATACCAGCTGCCATCCATTAAACGCATCCAGGAAGTTAATATATCCAGGACGTCCGCTGAGCACCTTGATTGGAAGCTCTCTGTCGTCGTTCATGTAAATTCTTGAAGGTTTCTGGTTCGGGTTACATCCGTATTTCAATTCTAATTCTTTCATCTGTCTTTACGCTCCTTATTTGTTCTTATTCACGATCTTTGTCTCATAGTTACCTGTCTCAATATCAATGTAACGGACAAATAATGACACTTTATTTTCCTCATTCAGGCTGTTCCACAGAAGATCTGCAAACTCTTCCATGTTGTCCATTGCCGCTACCAGTTTCGGTTCTCCCTCAAAACTTGGAAGCGGGTTGCCATCATGCATATAAGTGTGAATAAAATGAGCTTCACCGGCTGCCGGATTCTCGTATGCAAAAGTATATCTGTTGCAACTGTCCGGGTTTCCGTTATTGCTCTTCAGGATTGACATTGCATAATTGAAATTGCCATTCTCAATATGCATCACACCAGAAATACGTGGTGTGTAGTTCGGACCATCCGGCTCGAATTCTCTAGAACGAAGAGACTGCTCAAAAGTAAGCTGCTTATCCATTCCTTCATAAATCGTATCTGTCTGATCTCCGTTTGTTACGATCGTCTTATTCCCCAATACTCTGACCGGTGCGTAAATAATCAGACTTGGGTCTGTAAGCTTCGATGGATCAAATGCCTGTGTACGGATTCCCTCTCCGTCCTCTACAAACACACGGTTTCTACTGTTCTCACTGCGTCCCATAATAAAATAGGCAGTGACAGCCTTCTTTCCATCCGGGCTTTTACCAATAATAATTCCTCTTCCTGGATAAGAGTTACTCTTAAGTTCCTGCTCAATCGACAGCATCTTCATTGTTGTTCTCCTTTCGGTACGTTCGCTTTCTTGACAATCTACTAGAAAAAAACGAAAAACTTCTCCTAAAATAATAGATTCAGGAGAAGTATATCATGCACATGCTTTTTTCGCAAGTCCAGGCCCGACAGCTATTGAATGAAAAATCCTGATTTTCCGTAGCTTCGGACCTCTTTCTATTAAATTCTAGTAACTATTCACTCTTTTTGATCAGTTCTGTCATCTCGCCTGCCGGAATTCCAAGAACATAATTCATTTCACTCGAAAGCGCATGTTCCAGAAGCATCTGATATTTCTTATCCATGCTTGTCATGCTGCCTCTTCGTTTTGTTCGGCTATACAATGTCTTCAGCACTTTGACCCAGTTTTCAGGACAGAAGCTTGAGATACAATCCTTGTATTCCTGTTCTCTGTACTTTTCATTCTTTACATTCAGTATACCAACCTCTGCAAGATGATCCAGCAGTTCCTTCGCCTTCTGCTCACTCACCGGACGACGGATGTTCTTCTCATCATCAATCGGAACATACGCCTTATCTCTCTGATTGTCTATGGATTGTAATGTATAATAATCTTTCTTGCCATCCACAAATGAAAAATCCAGTTTTCCTACTTCTTCTACCTTGTACACTCCTCTGCACTTATATACAACTGCGTCTCCTCTGCTGAGCATTTTCAAAACCTCCTGTTCTTTTTATTTACACTGTTGTTGTCCACAATGTACTGCCCTTTTTATAACAGACTCTACGTGTGTAGTATAACATTTTTTCAGTATTATTTTAAGAGATTTTTAAATTTTCAAACATTTTCGTGATTATTGCATAATTCACATGCAGCTCTATTTGTGCAATTTTTAGAATACTTTTGTTGTCCACTGGCTCATATCCCACACTTCATCAACCACGTCCTGATAAAATTCAGGTTCGTGGCAGATCAGAAGGATACTTCCCTTGTACTCCTGTAATGCCTGCTTGAGAGAGTCCTTTGCATCCACATCAAGATGATTCGTCGGCTCGTCAAGGAGAAGGAAATTCGTATCTCTGTTTAACAACTTACAGAGACGCACCTTTGCCTGCTCTCCACCGCTGAGTACACGCACCTGACTTTCGATATGCTTCGTTGTAAGTCCGCATTTTGCAAGCGCGGAACGCACCTGATACTGTGTATAAGAAGGAAATTCCTGCCACAGTTCCTCAATACAACTATTACGGTTTTCTCCTTTTACTTCCTGCTCAAAATAACCAAGTTCAAGGTTATCACCAAGTTCAACACTTCCTGATAAAGAAGGAATCAATCCAAGAATACTCTTTAGCAATGTGGTTTTTCCAATTCCATTTGTTCCAACAAGTGCGATTTTCTGTCCACGTTCCATAGAGAAATTCAACGGTTTAGACAATGGTTCATCATATCCTGTCACAAGATCCTTCGTCTCAAAAAGCATCTTACCAGGAGTTCTTCCATATTTGAAATGGAATTCCGGCTTTGGTCTTTCTTCCGCAAGCTCGATCACATCCATCTTATCCAGCTTTTTCTGACGGGACATCGCCATATTTCTTGTAGACACACGAGCTTTATTTCTTGCAACGAAATCCTTCAGCTCGCTGATTTCCTGCTGCTGACGACGGTAAGCCGCTTCCAACTGTGCTTTCTTCACCGCATAAACTTCCTGGAAATGATCATAATCGCCCACATAACGGTTCAATTCCTGATTTTCCATATGATAAATAATATTCACGACTTCATTTAAGAACGGAATATCATGTGAAATAAGGATAAATGCATTCTCGTAGTCCAGAAGATAACGCTTCAACCATGCAATATGCTCCTCATCCAGATAGTTTGTCGGCTCGTCAAGAAGCAGGATATCCGGCTTCTCAAGGAGAAGTTTCGCAAGAAGCACTTTTGTTCTCTGTCCACCACTTAAGTCTGTCACATCTCTGTCCAATCCAAGATCAAGTAATCCAAGTGCACGCGCAACCTCTTCTACCTTCGCATCAATCGTATAGAATCATGCAGTGTCAGTTCATCCTGGATCGTACCAAGTTCTTCCATCAACGCATTCATTTCTTCCTCATCTGCTGTTCCAAGCATATCACAGATTTCATTCATTCTCTGCTCCTTCTGAAGAAGTGGATCAAACGCGGATTTCAAAGCCTGACGGATCGTCATTCCTTTCTCAAGAACTGCATGCTGATCCAGATAACCTGCATGCACATTCTTTGACCACTCAACCTTCCCTTCATCCGGTAACATTTTCCCTGTAACAATACTCATAAAGGTGGATTTTCCTTCTCCGTTGGCTCCGACAAGACCAATGTGCTCTCCTTTCAAAAGTCGGAATGACACATCATTGAAGATTGCACGGTCTCCAAATCCATGTGTCAGGTGTTCTACATTTAATATGCTCATATCGCTCTCCAATCGTATTCTTGTTTCTTCTCTTGATTTTGTATTTTACTTCTTATTCCTGATGACTCTCCAGCCATTTCACTGCACACTGTGCCAGACATGCCACACCGATCGGGCAGACATCTTCATTAAACTGTACCTTCGGATTGTGTGCCGGATAAGTTCCCCGCTCGTCCGTATAACCTGCTGAGAGATACATAAATGTACTCGGAACTTTCTCTGCGATCACTGCAAAATCTTCCGATGCACTTGCACTCACATCCGGAACCGGAGTAAGGCCCGGAATATCCATCTCTTTCATATATCCAATCATTTCGTCCGTCAATGCCGGATTGCAGATCAGCGGCGGGACTTCGGAGATCATCTCGATTTTCACACTGCCATTATACACAGCTGCGGTCTTCTCTGCCACTTCTTTCATTCGGCGAACAAGAAGTTCGCGCTCTTTCGTATTGTTTGTACGGATCGTTCCCTGAAGAACTGCTGTCTCCGGGATGATATTTGCCGCCTCGCCGGCCTTAAACTGTCCAATTGTCAGAACACATGCGTGCGCCGGATCTGTCTCTCTGGCGATCAACTCCTGTAATGCGAGATGAATGTGCACCCCAATATTGATCGGATCCACACCCGCATGAGGATAGGCTCCGTGAGAACCTTTCCCTTTGACCGTAATTTTAAATCCATCAACAGAATACATCATTGTGCCTTTATCATTATACATAAAAAGTCCGACCGGCATCTTTCCCGGAGATACATGATACGCAAGCGCTGCATCTACCTTGGGATTCTCAAGGATTCCGTGTTCAATCATATTCTTACTTCCCTGAAAGGTCTCTTCCGCCGGCTGGAACATGAATTTCACTGTTCCTTTCAGCTTACTTTCCTGTTCTTTCAAAATCCTTGCCGCACTCAAAAGCATTGCCGCATGAAAATCATGTCCACAAGTATGTGCTGTTTTTCCTGTTGGACAGGCAAATGCTTCACCGCTTTTCTCCGGCATCGGAAGTCCATCCATATCTGCACGCAGGAGAAGAACCTTACCGCCATTTCCAAGCATTGCCGTAACTCCCTCTCCGCATTCAACCGGATCCAGACCATACTCTTTCAACTTATCCATCACATAAGCTTTCGTCTTCGGAAGTTCAAGTCCTGCCTCTGCATTCTCATGAATGTATCTTCTGTCTGCTACTGTCTCGTCTTTTAATTCAAGTGCTCTCTTATAGAAATCCATCATAGTTGCCTCCTTGTGATAAATATAATTTTCTGCGTCCATTTTTCCCAGGCGCTTTTGTGATTATAACACTATTTTGATGCTTATGCACTAAAAGAATACGCCCCAGATCTGCAACTGCTTTTTTGCATTTTTTAACTATGCTAACCACTGGACAGGCGTCTGCATCAACAAATATTTACATCATCATTTCCACACTTTCCATCTATATATGGCTAATAACGGAATCCGGATCATTTTTATCGAAACAAACCTTGTCTCCTTCATTGGTATTGTTTTTATAAAGCAGGGCATCCTCTGCTTTCACCCTCAATTCTTCTCCAGATGAATCTACAAGTGTAACCACTGCCATAACCGGAGCGTCTTTGGCTCGTTCTTCGCAGCCAAAATCTAAATCTTCATCGATTCTCTTTACTGTATAAATCATAATAATTTATCCTTTACTTTTCTTATTTCCACGCTTTCCAGACATCCGGCTGATACCCTAATGTTGATTGCTTTCCATTTCTGACAACCGGAGTTTTTATTACCTGCGGATTTTCAAGCACCTTTTCAAGCTTATCTTCATCTGTAATATACTTAATGAGAGCAAGAAGATCTTTGTCTTTTCCTTCCCAGTTGATCATATTTTCTAATCCACCATTCACCTGAGCAACTGAATTGAATTCACCCTTACTCATACCTTTTTCTTTCATATCAATGAACTGGAATTTGATTCCACGTTCTTTGAAAAACCGTTCAGCTTTCTTGGTGTTATTGCATTTCTTAGTTCCAAAAATCTGTATGTTCATTTCATTTTCCTCGTATCTTTATATATTCTGCTTAGTTTGATTTCTATATCAATCTTTAACCTCTATGCCTGTAAATTCGCTAGCTAATCTGCACAGCTCTGCCGATCCATCTATCGCTGTCACTTGATATCCTTTCTCTAGGAAATATTTTGCATCACGACCAGAACCACAACCAAAATCAAGAATTGATGTATTCGCATCTAGCAATCGAAGAAATCTTTCCTGCGTTGGATGCATGTCCGCATTCTGCGTATTCGCTATGAAGCTTTCTGCGTTTTGATTATAATAATTGATTGTGTTGTTCATTTAGTTATCTCCTTAAAATCGTTATATAAAACTCACACATAACACTTCCATGTTATTTACTGTAAGAACTTATATAAAATTATTATATAATACTTCAAG
>NZ_QTZH01000068.1:0-12364 GCF_003462585.1 Ruminococcus sp. OM04-4AA
AATTTAGAGATGGTAAATCACGCTGAGATATTTGTCAAAATATATGGTAGATGGCTGGTCGAATCAGAAACTGTACATAGGGAAGATAAAGAATTGTATGAATATGCTGTATATAGCCTTTTTTTAACAGTAACACCAATAGTGCTTATACTGATTATAGGTAGTTTATTGGGTAAAACGATACAAGGGTTAATAATCATTTTCCCATTTATGTTCATTCGAAAGTTTAGTGGGGGAATTCATGCCAAGAAACTAAGGACGTGCCTGTTGTCTTCCTGTGTGGTATTGTTTCTTGTTGTTTGGCTAGTCGATAAGTTAAACAACAATATATTTTTAAGTATATCCGTTTTTAGTGCGGCATTTAGTTTAATATGTTTTAGTCCTATAGATTCAGAAAATCGTCGTTTAAGTGTGGATGAGAGAAAAGAGTATAAAATCACAACAATATCTATGACGACAATATTTGTGGCGATATATGGAGTGCTTTTGTATGCAGAATTTAGAATATATGCTATATGTATTTGCTTATGTGTGATAAAGAAGTAATAGAAGTGTAAAAAATTTTGCCTTTCCTATCCGGTACTTGTCTTTGGTATCGGATAGGGCAGGCGGTCATTCGGGCAAGTCCACCTTGCCGACGAAAGAATAGTAAATCTCAATATCCTGTCTGCGTGTGCCATTTTCATCGTAGCTGCACTCATGCACAACGATTTTCTCTACAAACTCACGTAAGAGGGTGTGGGTCAGTTCTTCAAAGTTCATGTGCTTGCGGACAATGTTCATAAACTTTTCTGCGTTTACGGTAGCTTCCTGTGCTTTGGAAAGCTCCGCCTGTATTCTGGCAACACGCTCTTTCAATTCCTGCTGTTCGGCTTCATAGTCTGCCGAAAGCTCCGTGAAACGCTCGTCAGAAATGCGACCGCTTACGCTGTCCTCATACAGCCGCTTGAAAATAGCGGAAAGTTCACCGATACGCTTTTCGGCAGCTTCCAGTTCCTTTTTCTTGGCGGCGTTCCGGCGTTTGCCGCCGTCCTCGTTCTGCTCGATCAGCAGCTTCATAAACCGGGCTTCATACTTTGCCGCATAGCTCGTCACTTTCCGTAGATTGGAGAGAACGCCCGCAGTCAAAAGGTCGGTGCGGATAAAATGTGCGGTGCAGTCATGGGTGCGCTTTTTGTAGTTCCCGCAGATATAGCAGTCCTGTTTCCGCTTATCGGTCTGGTAACGCTGCTGATACATGACGCTGCCGCAGTCCGCGCAAAAGAGCATACCAGAGAACAAGCCCACTTCATCATAGCGGTTCGGACGCTTGCGCTGTTTGCGTAATTCCTGCACACGCTCCCATGTCTGGGTGTCGATGATAGGCTCATGGTGGTTCTCGAAAATTGCCTGTTTCTCAATGGGATTTTCTATGCTGTGCTTGGTCTTGTAGGACGGTTTCTCCGTCTTGAAGTTCACCAAACAGCCCATGTACTCCCGGTTTTCAAGGATATGCACCACGGTATTTGTCGCCCATTTGCACTCATAGCCGGGGTGATAGCGGCGTGTGCTGCCCGTCCTGCGGTATTCCAGCGTTCCCGGCGTTGGGATTTCCTGCTCGGTCAGCATACGGGCTATCTTGGTCGGACCGTTCCCGGCAAGGCACAGACGGTATATCTGCTTGACCACGGGTGCGGCTTCCTCGTCAATGATGAAGTTTTCGTCCTCGTCCATGAGGTAGCCGTACACGGGTTTGCTCGTAACAGGCTTGCCGCTCATGCCTTTTGACCGTTTTACAGCTTTGATTTTCTTACTCGTATCTCTCACCAGCCATTCGTTGAAAATGTTCCGCAGAGGGGCAAAATCATTGTCGCCCTGTGCGCTGTCTACTCCATCGTTGATGGCGATAAAGCGGACTCCTTTTTGTGGGAAAATCATCTCGGTATACATTCCCACCTGCAGGTAGTTTCGCCCTAACCGTGACATATCCTTTACGATAACGGTAGCCACTTTCCCGGCTTCAATGTCCGCAAGCATGGATTGAAAGCCCGGTCTTTGGAAGTTCGCACCAGAATAGCCATCGTCCGTGTACCAGCGCAGATTGGAAAAGCCGTTCTGCTTTGCGTAGGTTTCAAGGATACGCTTCTGGTTGGAAATGGAATTACTTTCGCCTTGCAGCTCGTCCTCATGGGATAGTCTTGGATAAAGGGCAGTGATTTTCTGGGTGGTCTGTCTTAACATAAAATCCTCCGTTTCCGACAGCCAGCCCCACTATTCCGTATTTCGATTATACACATGGGGCGGCTGTCTGTATAGCGGCTTCTGCTTCTTTACCGCCCGGTAAAATGACGATTTTTCTGTGCGGCTTGTAGCGTTAGGGCGAAAGCTGGGCTTTGTGTCCTGCGGCGGCTTCCGCCTCCAGCACTTTCATCATCTTATCGGCTGCTGTGTCGGTGGTATCTTTTTTGAAAAAGCCGGAAACGACAAGGACGGTGTTGCCCATGCGGATCTCTGTCACGCAGTCCGGGCGGCGTTCCGGGGTGGTGTTCTGCTTGTTCTCTGCCATAGGCAACTCCTTTCATTTCATCAATTCTTTTAGTCTGTTCAGCTTGGCTTGCGCCGTTTCACGGCGGAAGTTCTCTCCCGTAAAGAGGATAGGGGCGCACATTTCCAAAAGGCGGTCATAAATCCGGGCATGGGCGGTGTCCAGCGGATTTTGCAGGCTGTCCAATGTCAGATTGGTGGTAACGATTAAGGCTTGCGGCTGCGGTAGCGGCTGTCAATCACATTGTAGACCTGTTCTAAACCGTACTCTGTGCCGCGCTCCATTCCAAAATCATCAATGATAAGCAGAGGAAAACGGCAAAGACGCTCGATATACTCGTTGCGCCCCTCAAAGCTGGCGGTCAGGTCATTCAAAATCGCAGAGAAGTTCGTCATGCGGACAGCGACTTCCTGCTCCATGAGGGCATTAGCGATACACCCGGCAAAATAGCTTTTTCCTGTGCCGACCTTGCCCCATAGCAGATAGCCGATATTTTCCTCGCGCATGATTTCCCAATGCTCCACATAGAAGTGTGCAATCTCCATTTGCGGGCATTTCCCGTTGTCGTTGGCGAAAGTCCATTCCTGCATGGTAGGATTGGTAAATCCCCGGCGTTTCAAGTCCTCCACGGTGTCAAGGTGCTTTCTGCGCTGTTCGGCGGCTTCACGCTCCAAACGCTGGGCTTTCTGGCAGTCACATTCTGCCGGGTGGCGGTCACGCCCAAACAGGGCGGCTTGCTTTTCCGGGAAGTAGGCTTCTTTCGGAGTGTGACACTTGCCGCAGTAAAGCAGTCCGTCCTCGCCCGTGTAGTCCTCCGGCTGTGGGGTAACAGCCGCCATATTCAAAACTCGTTCTGTAAACAGATTACTCATAAGCTCTCGCCCTCCTTGCAGGCGTATTCGGGTATGCCCTGTTTCGGGGCAGCCTTTGCGGTATCGTCTGCCGCCCATCTGCGGATAGTGGCGGCGTGGTTTTTATATTTCTTGCCCGTGGACGCGATATAGCCGGAAAGCCGCTCAATGTAGTACGCCCATTTTTCGGGCAGCTCCGCTTGCAGTTCGGAAAGCTCCGTATCAGTCAGAAATACATTCTCATATCTGCCATAGCTGCGGGCGATGGCTTGTCCCTTTAACTCTCCCTCTTTTTCTAACTCTATATCTATCTCTTTCTTTATCTCTATCTCTGGTGGACGAATGTCGGACAAATGTCCGCCATTTGTCCGCGGCGGCAAAAGTGCCTTATTTTCAAGCCTTGCGGCGCGTTTCCGTTCCGCTTCGGTAGAGGATTGACCGATCATCAGCTCGATGTCGGTCATATAAAGCAGCCCGCAGTCAAGCTGCTCCACAAGCCCTAACTGCTGGAAGATGGCTAATGCCCGTTCCACCGTCCCGATTTGGTGACGGGTCAGCGTGGCTATCATCTGGGCGGTATAGGGGATATGCTCGTCAAGCTGCAATCTGCCGCCATTTTTCAGCGATTTTAAGTACAGCTTCAAGAGGATATTGGAATACAAAATCCCGTCTTTCATGTCCTCCAACAGCACAATGGAATCGCTGTCGAAGAAGTTTTCTTTCAGTTTGAGGTAGTAATATTTGCGGTTATCTGCCATTGGCGGTGTCCTCCCTGTGTTTCCATCTCTTAGAGAAATACCGGGGGCAGAGGACGATAATCGCCCGGAAGCTCTGCTTGCAGCCGTGTGTGCAGCCCCGGCAAAGGTCATTGTAGGTAATACGGTTTCGGTGGTTGAGGAAAAAGCTCCATTCCAACCGCCGCTTTTTGCTCATGCGTGGCATTTCTCGCTCCTTTCTGCCGTTTCCGCTGGTATAAGCGGATAGGTCGGTAAAAATGTAGTTTCTCGGTGTCATTTTCGGGGATTTCCTGCGCTGTGCACCCCGTTTCAAAGGTGGGCAGTATTGCGGATAGGGTGCAGGGCATATCCCCGTTTTGGTATCGTTTCGGGGCGGTTTTTAACGCTCATGTTCGTGCTTTTTCTCTCTGTCTTTCTCGCCTTGCAGGATTTGAGAAAGATTGCTTTTCACGGTATGCAGCTCCTTGACACGGGCTCTTTTCTCCCGGTATTCGTTGTAATGGGCGTTCTTTTCGGCGGTAAGCCGCTCGATTTCCGCTTGCAGGGCTTTATGGCTTGGCAGCTTGGAAACGCCATGCGCCCGAAAATAACGGGTGGCTGCGTCCGCTATGATAAAATCGCTTTCGTGCCGTTCCCGGTAGGCGCTGCGGGCTTTTTCCGTTTTCTGCGCTTTCAGACCGTCACGGGCAGGCTTGGTCTTGGCATAGGCAAGCACCTGTGTCTGAAGCTCCTTTTTCTCCCGGATAGCAGCGTCCAGGGCTTTCAGCTTGGCGGTGCTGTCCTGTAAATCCGCATTGGCGGATACAAGGGCTGCGTCCAGCTCCTCCGGCGAATAGCCGTACTGCCCGTAGGCGGCAACGGTAGCCGCCATTTGTTTCAGATTGTGGACTGCCGCCCAGCAATCATAGCCCGCGCCCTTTCCCTCCGCTCGCTTCGCTGCCCGGTCAACCATGCGCTGAATACCGTCCTTTTCCGGGGTGGTTTGGACAGCTTTTTTGCCCTGCAAACGCTCCCTTATGTTGCGGGGGTATTCGGGTACGGTTGCGGTCTGCTCGGCGGCTCTGTGGGCGTTCTGTTCCAAAAGGGCAAGAACGGCAGCGCGGTCAAAATCATCTCCCAGCTTGCGGGCGGTAATGGGCTTTGTCCTGTCCGGCGTGAGGTAGGATAGCCGCCCTCGGCTCTCCTTGACAGTCACGCCCTGTTGCAAGAGAACGGCGGCGAACTCGCCATAGCTTGCGGCAGAGGACAGCGCGGTGCGTATGGTCTGCCGCAATTTTCCTTGTCTGTTTCAAACTTCGTGGGCTTGGCTGGCTGCTCCTCGGCTGGCAAGGCAGCAGCTTCCTTGTCCAGCTTTGCCTGCCCTTTCCGCTGCGCCCAATACTCACGCTCGGTAATGCGGTTTTTGCTGCCATGCAAAAGGTCGATTTGATAGAGATTTTCCCGGTGGCACAGCTCCATGACTTCGGCTTTGAAGTATTCCATCGCCGCGTCTGTGCAGCGGTGTTTGCACCCGGTGCGGGTGTCTGCCGGTCTGTCCATGTAAGGCAGGAACGGAACTTCCTCTATCCGCAGAGAATTGATAACGATATGCACATGGATATTGCCGCTGTGGTTGTGTCCGTCCGGGTGGGTGCAGACAATGGCTTGGTGTCCGGGAAACTGCTTCCGGCAAAATTCCTCGCCCAACGCCTGCGCCCGGTCTACGGTCAAACCGTTGTCCACCGCGTCCCGTGGGTCAAAGCTGATAATGTAGTGGTGGCTTTTTACATCTTCCCGCTTCTGGTTCTTCCCATAGCGGAGATTGGAGCGCATACAGGCAACGGCAAAATCCTCGTCGCCGCAGTTCAGCGTGGCTATTCGATAGTCCTCCCTGAGCATGAGCCGCCCGTTTTCATCAAGGGTGGGCTTCATGGTAAACTCGTCATGTTCAAAGGTGAGGTACTGCTCGGCTGCGCCATAATCCGCATTTTTAGAGCTGATATGTTTGAATGTTGCCAACAGCGTCACCTACCTTTCGCAGGACTTCAAACTTCAAGGCAGCAAGGTCAGAAATGGCGGCGCGGACTTCAACGGACAGGGCGTTGTATGGTGTGCCGTACTCGTTGAGGGCGCGGGCAATCTGATTGAGGTTGCCACCGATTTTTCCGTATTCGGCGGTCAGCCTGCCAACGGCGGACAACAGTTCATCATTGACCGGGGAAACGGTAACGATGGGGCGAATGGTCGCCCGTGTAATGGCTTGCCGGATAAATTCGGCTTGGCTCATGTCATAGTGTTTCAGCCGCTCGGTAAAGTCGGCGTATTCTTCCTCGGTCATGCGGGTTTTGACCACATGGCAGCGGTGGGGTGTGTTGTATTTTTTCTTCAAGCGTTGACCTCCTTTCTCGCCCGACAGGGCGCATGAGCAGGGTTTGGGGAAGGCACTCCCCAACAAGATTTACCAAAGGGGCAAAACCGCAGATATGCGGATTTTGGCACCGTGGTAGAATCTTGCTCTAAAAAACTACCGCTTTCCTCGGCGGCTCTGGTTTGCGGATATACTGGCTTGCTCCACCAATATAGCGATTGCGGCGGCGTGTTCTGCCCGCTGTTCACCACTACAACGGTGAAAAGGGGGCGTTTTGGCAAACGCAGCGAAAATTTTTTTATTTTCCCTGTCTGCTCCCTACAACAATCCGGCGGTGTGGTTTGCCAAAGATTTTTGAAAATGGGCGCAAAAAAAGCAGTAAACCTTTTCAAGATTTACTGCTTATCTGCCGCTGTGATGGGCGGCGGTATTAAATTGTCAGCCGTTTTTCAAATGGAATTTATCTGCAATCGCTTTCTTTCCGCTTTCCAATTCCTTTTCTGTAATCTTCCATAATCCTAACGCAATGATCTGCTATCTTTTGCATTCCGAGTTCTTCAAAAAAGGCAATTTGTATTTTCATCAGTTCTTCACAAACAGTCAACTTCTGCTCATCCATATTGCTAATAGCAAGCCATGGGAACGCTTTATATTTCTTAGTGTCCCCAATGAGAAAATTGTACCCTATCAACTCATTTTCACGGAAAACGAAATAGAATTGTGGGCCTGAACCTGGAACTGACTTTTCCATAATTTGCTGCATTGTTCTCACGCCGCCGTATGCCGGAAAAAAACCTATTCGCTCAAGAGCATTTAATATGTCAATCCTTTTATCTGTGGGTATGTCTCTATAATTGATAATCTGTTCCATTTGCTCTACACTCATTGAAGTTTAATTTGTCAGGCTCTAATTATACAACTTTTCTGTTTAGCGGTCAAAGCGGAACTTCAACAGGCTTTCTATCAGTTGCCTGACGATATGCTCCTGCATATCCGTGTTAATCTGTCCGTCCATTTTCGCACAAGAGCGGACATATCCCGCATAATGGGATAGGACGGCGGCAACAGCTTCCGGGTCGCCCTCGCTTGCCTTAACGATTGTCTCATAGGGAAGTAGCTGGCTCATAGGACAAACCCTCCAACTCTGCCCGTAGCCGCCGTAAAATCATCTGAATACGCCGCCCGGTTGTGTTGCCAGCCCGTCCATATCTCCGTCCAATCTCCCTATGCGTCAATCGTTGGAAGTAGTACAAGAAAATGATTTCCTGTTCCATCTGTGATAGTGCGGACAGGGCTGCGGCAAGCTCTGGACTTTCCAAAAGCACCATCTGACCACAGACGAAAAGCGGATAGCTGGTCATGCCGGATTGCTCCGCAAAGTATTTATCTGTGGTACTGAATGGATAGTGTTTTTCTTCTATCAGATATTCAAGCGAGATTTCCCGCTTGCGGCGGCTCCGTATGCTCCGGGCTGCGTCTATGGCAGCGTGGCGAATAACAGTCTTGCAAAAGGCATCGTGTGTATGCCGGATATGTTCTTGATACTTTTCGTGTTCGGTCATGGAAAATCCCCCTTTCTGAATAATGGCAGAGGGCGGCAGCATCTTGTGCTGTCGCCCTCTTGATTACCGAACAGCAAAGACGGGCGGGGCTGTCAACGGCGGCGCATTTGCGCCGTTCATCTTGACCGTTGACAGGCTCGGCTGGGTTTGCTATCTGCTCACGGCAATTCACTCTCATTGATAGGAATTGCCTCAAGTTCCGTATTCAAATTGTTCCAATAAGAGCCGATATCCGCACTTGTGAAATACTTAAAACCGCCTGCTGCTGACTTCAATTCGCCGTTTTTAACCCCATAGCAGGCGTAAATCAAATCGTAGCTTGTTCCATCTGAGAGGTTAAATCTAAAGCTGGTCACATCTGCTCCGGCAGTTTCCTCAGTCGTTTTGTCTTTTAGGGATAAGCCCTTGAACTTATCATACAGGGTCTTTATATCATTTTCAGCAACAACTACTTTCTTTTCTGCTGATGCAGGCACTCCGTCATAGTGGTACATTTCAACGTTTTCGACATCTTCAACCTCAAATGGGAAGTCGATTTTGACAGGCTCATAAGCAATGTTTATAGGTAACAGAAAGAGAGCTGTAAAAATTGCAATGATACAAAGAGCGATGGAAACGAGAACAGCAATCGTTATCTTTTTTCTGCCTCTCTGCTTTTCTTTTGCCTCATGGCGCATAATAACGCTTTCGCTTTCTTCGTGAAGAACATCTTCGCTCGTGTGAGAAAGCAATTTCTGATAAATTGCGTTACAGTCAGCACAGGCGTTCAAATGCTCTTTTACCATCTCTGCGCTTGCTTCGCTGCAAGCATCGTCAACATACAGCGGAAGAATATCTCGAACAATATCGCATTGTTTACTCATGCTTTTCATCCATCCTTTCTTGAATTTTTAGCTTTGCACGATGATAAGTAACTCTCGCCCATGATTCTGTTTTTCCAAAAATTGCAGCGATTTGTGAAAAAGATAGTTCCCCGAATACGCGAAGCTGAAAGACTTCTTTGTATGGTTCTTCCAAACGGTGAAGAACGAGGTGTATGCGGAACGCCATGTCAGAATCTGCAACTGAGTTCTCAACATTTTCATTTGATGGCAAGTCATTGATTTCACTCACATCAGCTACTCGCTGACGGCTTCGCATTTCATCATGGTAAAGATTTTTTGCTATGGAGCAGAGCCATGTCAATTCATCTGACTTACCTTTGAATTGTGATGTTGTAGAAACAGCCTTATAGAATGTGTTCTGCGTGATTTCCTCTGCTATCTCACGATTTTTGGCAAGAGAAATAGTATACGAGTATACCTGTAAATAGTAGGCTTTATAGAGTTTTTCATAGTCCATACTTGTCATCACCTCCTTCAGCTTCATAGGTTAGACGGAGAAATCGGAATTTCGTTACAAAGAAGTTTGAAATTTTTATACCTTTACGCTACTCTTGCTTTGTGCGGACTATTGGTAGACGCGCATTAACGGCAAGTAAAGAGATTGCTGTGTCAGCTTGATATGTTCAAATGCTAATTAAGTATAGCATACAGCTATGAATTTTTCTATTGCGTTCCCCTGACTTCGGAATAGTGGCAGGGCTGGCTATCCTTGTTTTGCTTTGTGCTTCTCTACCGTACATGAGCATTGCTGAAGGGATTATATTAACTGCAATGTTACAAATTCCATGTATAGTAGTCAAATTATGGAGAGTGTGTAGAGAAGAAAAAGACCAAAAAAATGTTAATATTGTCGTTTCGAGTAAAAGTGATTGAATTTGTCGGTGATTTGGATATACTGAAGATAATCATTGAAACACATAGAATGAGGGAGGAGGAATGGGGGATTAGAGCTATAAAAAATTTTTAAAAGTGAACAAATAGTTTCCAATTTATAGAAAGGACGGGTAAAAGTTATGAAGAAAAAATATTGGTGTAGTATTGTGTGTGCTATATGTATTGTAGGAACTGCTATGACAGCTTATGCGGCGAGTAGTGCATCCCTTGCATTGCAAACATTTCAAAAATCTGCTGAATCTGCTGCTATTGGCTTGTCAAAAAAAGCATATGCAGAAGTTTGGAACAGCTCAAAATCAACAGGAGTCTTGACTGCAAAAATCTACGCGGCGTGGTCCGGATATCCGTATTCATGCGAACAAACGAATAAATTGGCAAAAGGTGCAAATACAACACTTGTAGAAAATCAATCACGTGATTCTAGCTTTAAACTTCGCTTTGAATCTGGTGGAGGCGTAGCGGGCGTAGGCAAAATTTATTTTTAGTCTGTTATTCTTGGGGGAATCCTTATGGATCCCCCAAAAATAACATTAAGAGGTAATATATATGGATAAAAAAATGTATGGATTTTACTTGAGATATTTCTTTAAAAATAAATTATATATTTTATTTGTATTAATCCAGTTTTGGATTCTAATAGCAATGATTAGTTTCTTTTGCTCGCTGGATTTCACAGGTTTCCGTTTACTTTATTTGTTTAGCCGGTGGAATTTTTACCTCTCGGTTTTATTTGCAGTATTTGCATATATTATATTTACGGAAGCAATTAGTGCTAATTGTGAAGAAGTAATAGATTCAATAACCAAAAGAAAATCATCTTGGCAAAGAGGAATCGGAAGCATTTATTTAATAGTTATCTTAATATATCACCTTACACTTATTATTGGAATAATTTTTACGTCTATACAAAATGATGGTACTAGATATTTATTTGAAATATTTCCAAGAACATATTTAATGAATATTGTTATTCCCCAAATTATTTTACTAGGAATAGCATATATTGCTTCGTGGATTTCGGCTAACAATAAAATGCTTGCGCATTCTGTTGTTTTGTTTTTTTGTATCATGACAAGTCCCCTTTTTGAAAATTTGATTTGGAGAGAAAAACCTAAAAATTTTCCGATAGATAGTATTGTAGAAAAAATAAAATGGTTATTCAGATTTTTTTATAAAAAATGCTGAATGGGTACCTGACACACAATACGGACTTCAAGTAGAAAATGTTCGCTTATATGTACAATTATTTTGGATTATTCTTATCTTTACTATAATTGTATGGCTTCATAAAAATTATAAAAAATTGTCGATTTTATGTTTTTGCTTTTCTATATTCTTCTTAGTAATTTCATATTTTCCGGCAAGTACTTATAGGTTGAACGAAGCATGGAATGGTATTTTTTGCAGATTTTACATATTATCAGAATGAGGAACTTGATATTCAAGAAATTCAAGAATCTGATTACAAATATCAAAATATGAATTGGAAATTGATGTGAAAAATAATCTTTCAGTAGATGGAAAGCTAACTTTCAGTAGATGGAAAGCTAACTATAGATGCACCTATTGAAAGAGATGAATTTGTATTTACGCTTTATCATGGATACAGAATAAAAAAGTTAGAAGTTAATAATGAAGAGGCATCGTTTGAAAGAAATGGAGATAGCATAATTATTAAATTTCCAGATTGCGTAAAAACATTTGAATTGATGATAAAATATGACGGCTGCTCAGGGAAATATTATTCTAATTCTCAAGCAATTATGTTGCCAGGATATTTTCCATGGTATCCATTAGCAGGAGACAGACAAATATTTATACAATATCCATATTATAATGGAGGTAATGGCTACAATCCCTATAATAGAGCTTCAACAGCTGATTTTGAAGTTAAAATCAATACTAATTGTAAATTTGTTACCAATTTACCGAAAAAAAGCGGAAATGAGTTTGCGGGGACGAGTGATGGGATTTCTATTATTGGAGGCAATATTATAAAAAACAATAATGAATCAGTAGTTTTAAATTATTTGCCACTTGAATTAAGTAATATAGATGGCGATGAGTACTTAGAAAAAATAACTCGAGAATGGGAACAGCTATTAAAAGAGACAGAATCTGTTTTTGGGTTGGATATTCATGATTTAAAAGCAAAAAGGATAATAATCGCTTCTAAAGATTTGGGAAGAAATTTTTCAAATAATAACTTTATAGAATTCAATGATTATGTTTTGGTTTCTCCAGATTATTTGAATAGCCAAACATATATGAGCTACAGATTGCATGAATCAGGTAAAGATTCAAAGATTGGGGATTTGTTTTCTCATGCATTACTCCGTAGCGATGTGATAGAGGCAGATGAAATTGTAAAAATAATGATGACAATAGAAGAAGAACGTCAACAAATGCTAGAAGATTTAGAAGGAGTTCAAAAAGAACAACTTGTATCACGCCAATTGAAAGAGATAGAACAACAAATTGGAGACGAGAATTTGATTAAAGAAATTGTTCAATATTTATTATATAGTGAACTAAGATCAGATGAAGGATTTGTTGAATATATAT
>NZ_QTZH01000069.1:0-12322 GCF_003462585.1 Ruminococcus sp. OM04-4AA
AAATGCTACGCATTTCGTCGGTGTGGCGTATCCGCCAAATAAAATTTCAAAAACAGTCTTAAAAATGCAAGCATTTTACACCTGTTTTATGAAATTTTGCTTGGCTCTGAACAGTTACAGATTATTTAATCTTTCTTCCACAGCACTGTTTGTACTTCTTTCCACTTCCGCATGGGCATGGATCGTTTGGATAAATCTTCTTCTCCTCGCGTTTTTTCGGTGCACGGACTGCGCTGTCATCTTTGTTTGTTCCGGTTACTTTTGCAACCTCTTCTCTCTCCACTTTCTGCTCAACCTTAATGTGGAATAATGTACGGATCGTGTTTTCAGCGATTGCATTTGTCATTTCACCGAACATCTCATATCCTGTCATCTTGTACTCTACCAGTGGATCTCTCTGTCCATAAGCCTGAAGACCGATTCCCTGACGCAGCTGATCCATATCATCGATATGATCCATCCATCTTGCATCAATCACTTTCAGAAGTACAACACGCTCAACTTCACGAAGCTGCTCTGCCTCCGGGAACTCTGCTTCTTTGTTCTCATAAGCCTTCACTCCACGTTCTTTCAGAAGATGCTTTAACTCCTTCTGACTCATACTCTGGCATTCCTTCTCAGATGGGAGCTGAAGCTGCGGAATCACATTGTGAAGATTTACATCCAATCCCTTGATATCCCACTCTTCCGGATCTGCCTCTGTAGAAGCAAAACGATCTGTCATATTTTCCACATATTCTGTAATCATGCTGTAGATTGTATCACGCATGCTTTCTCCGTCAAGAACACGGCGTCTCTCTTCGTAAATAATCTCTCTCTGCTCGTTCATTACCTGATCGTACTCCAACAGATTCTTACGAATACCAAAGTTATTGCTCTCAATCTTCTTCTGTGCTTTCTCAATTGCACTTGAAAGCATCTTATGTTCAATCTGCTCACCGTCTTCTACACCAAGTGTATTGAAAATTCCCATCAGTCTTTCTGAACCGAACAATCGCATCAGATCATCTTCCAGAGAAATGTAGAATCTGGACTCTCCTGGATCTCCCTGACGTCCGGAACGTCCACGCAGCTGATTGTCAATACGACGGGATTCATGTCTCTCTGTACCGATAATTTTCAGACCACCTGCCGCACGCGCATCATCATCCAGTTTGATATCAGTACCACGACCAGCCATATTGGTTGCGATTGTTACAGCTCCATGAAGTCCGGCATCGGCTACGATTGCAGCCTCCTGCTCATGATACTTTGCATTCAATACATTGTGCTTGATTCCCTCTTTCTTCAGCATCTTGCTGAGAAGTTCGGATACTTCAATCGTAATTGTACCTACCAGCACCGGCTGTCCTGTTGCATGCGCTTCTTTCACAGCTTCTACAACTGCTTCGTATTTTTCTTTCTTTGTCTTATAAACAGCATCCTCAAGATCCACTCTCTGTACCGGCTTGTTTGTCGGAATTTCAACAACGTCCATTCCATAAATATCACGGAACTCTTTTTCCTCTGTGATCGCAGTACCTGTCATACCACTCTTCTTGTCATACTTATTAAACAGGTTCTGGAATGTGATTGTTGCCAGAGTCTTACTCTCTCTTCTTACCTTCACATGTTCCTTCGCCTCAATTGCCTGATGCAGACCATCAGAGTAACGACGTCCCGGCATGATACGTCCTGTAAACTCATCGACGATCATAACTTCACCATCCGGAGTTACAACATAATCCTGATCACGGAACATCAGATTGTGTGCTCTGAGCGCAAGGATAATATTATGCTGGATTTCCAGATTCTCCGGATCAGCAAGGTTTTCGATGTGGAAGAACTTCTCTACTTTCTTCACACCATCTTCTGTCAGGTTAACTGTCTTCTCTTTCTCATCAACAATGAAATCACCAGTCTCTTCGATTTCTTCTCCCATGATGGCATTCATCTTGGAAAACTCACCGCTTGCCTCACCGCGTTCCAGCTGTTTTGCAAGAACATCACAGGCTTCATACAGAGCTGTAGACTTTCCACTCTGTCCGGAAATGATCAAAGGTGTTCTGGCCTCATCAATCAAAACGGAATCGACCTCATCGATAACTGCATAATGCAATCCTCTCTGAACCAGCTGTTCTTTATAGATAACCATGTTATCTCTCAGATAATCAAATCCAAGTTCATTATTCGTTACATAAGTAATATCGCAATTATAAGCCTCTCGTCTCTCGTCATTGTTCATCTCATTGAGAACAACACCGACTTTGAGTCCTAAAAACTCATGTACTTTTCCCATCCACTCAGCATCACGTTTCGCCAGATAGTCATTAACTGTGACAATGTGAACGCCTTTTCCATCCAGGGCATTCAGGTATGCAGGGAGTGTAGACACAAGAGTCTTACCTTCACCTGTTCTCATCTCTGCGATACGTCCCTGATGCAGGATGATACCACCAATCAACTGTACTCTATAATGGCGCATTCCAAGACTTCTGTAAGCACCTTCTCTTACTACAGCATATGCTTCCGGAAGGATATCATCCAGAGTCTCTCCCTCTTTCAGTCGTTCTTTAAATTCTTTTGTCTTTCCTCGAAGTTCTTCGTCTGAAAGCGCCTCCATCTCCGGTCCCAGTGCCTCGATGCGATCTACGATCGGATAAATTCGTTTCAGCTCGTTCTCACTGTGAGTTCCGAAAATCTTTTCTATAATATTCATATTTCCGCAATTACTCCTTCTCTGAATTTTGATTTTGGTCTGAAATTCCACTCTGTTCTACATTCTATCACTATCCGCCTGCGAATTCAACAACTTCATAGAGTGTTAACATTCTGCGGATTTACAAACTTCTGCATATGGGATTTTCCCTCCAAACAGATCAAGAGCACTTCCAATTGTAAAATCGACCTTTCCGCCACTCTCTTTTCGGAATCTTTCCAAATCTTCCAGTGATCCGATTCCACCGGCATATGTGATTGGGATTCCTTCCCAGCTTCCAAGCATTCTTACTAATTCCGTTTCCATTCCGGCGCCTTTCCCCTCCACATCTACGCCATGGATCAAAAATTCATCGCAGTATTCTGAAAGCTGATCTAACACTTCGTGAGACAGCGCAAGTTCTGTGAATTTCTGCCAGCGATCAGTAACCACGTAAAATTTACCGTCTTTTCTTCTGCAGCTAAGATCTAAAACCACATGTTCTTTGCCAACTGCATTTACTAATTTCTGCAGTCTCTCTTCATGAAAAATCCCGTCTTGAAACACATATGAAGTCACGATCACATGACTTGCTCCGGCGTTCAGGTACTCTTTTACATTTTCAGCTGTAATCCCTCCACCGATCTGCATTCCACCCGGGTATGCCGCCAGAGCTCCCATCGCCTGCTTTTTCGTCGCCTCGTAGTATTCTGATCCAACTGGATTTAAAAGAATTATATGGCCGCTTTTCAGGTGATCTTTCTGATACTGTCTTGCATACCATGCTGCATCCAGTTCTGACGTAAAGTTTGTGCTGGCCTGATTTCCTTCATCTTTCAGACTGCCTCCGACAATCTGTTTCACTTTTCCATTATGTATATCAATACATGGTCTGAATCTCATCCTGTCTCTCCTTCTTTTAGAAAAATGCCGCAGTTCCGTTTCCGGCCTACGGCATATTGATCACTCGTTATTCTGCATCTTGTTCTGCACGCCATTCTCCTGCGTCAGATCATCGGCTGCATCATCGACACCATTTGTGATATCGTCTGTAACATCATCCACGCCATCCGTTACATCGTCAACCGCGTCATCTAGGATACTATCTCCATTCTGGTCTCCCGCATTATTTCCGGTATTATTACCATTTTCTCCACTTCCATCATGGTTTTCACCGGATGTCGCATCATTGAGATTGTCATTCGCTGTTCCTGTGTTGTTTCCACAACCAGCGAGACTGCAAAGCATCAGTACGCACATCACACAGACAAGCAATTTTCTTATTCTCCTCATTTTTTGTCTTCCTTTCAAATAAATATTGTGTCTTTACTATCTGCAATTTTTCAATATTTATTCAAAAGAAATTTTTTACAGTTTTGTCGCTTTGCTGCGAAGTTTCTCCATCGCTCTGGCTTCAATCTGACGTACGCGTTCTCTTGTCACATTCAGTTCATCACCGATTTCTTCCAACGTATGTGTTTTTCCATCTTCCAGACCAAATCTCAAGCGGATCACCTGACGTTCTCTGTCATTAAGAGACTCTAACAATTCCTGTACTTCTTCTTTTTGCACAAGCTGATTCATAGCATCTTCCGGCGTCGTTGCATCCTTATCTTCAACCATGTCACCAAGATTATTCTCCCCATCTTCTCCTACCGGAGTTTCCAGTGAAACCGGATTCTGAAGATATGACAAAATCTCTTTTACAAATTCCGGTGATTTATCCTTCATCTCTGCTGCTATCTCTTCCGGTGTAGCCTCTCTTCCAAATTTCTGCTGAAGATCTTTTGAAATTTTCTGTACTTTCTTCATATTCTCTGCAACATGAACCGGTACACGGATTTCTCGTGACTGCTGATCGATTGCCCGCTGCATTGCTTCTTTGATCCACCAGGATGCATATGTGGAAAATCGATTTTCCTTTGTATAATCATATTTCTCTGCCGCATGCATGAGACCAATATTTCCCTCCTGGATCAGATCCATGAGTGTAATCCCTCTTCCAGTATAATGTTTTGCGAGAGATACCACCAGGCGTAGATTCCCCTCTTCCAGCTTTCTCCTTGCATCCTCATCTCCTGAAGCACTTTTACACCCAAGGTCTCTTTCCTCTTCTTCTGACAGCAAAGGGATCTGTCCAATCTCATTCAGATAGATTTTCAGCGGTTCTGTTACTTCTGTTCCTTCCGGAAGATTTAAGTCTTTTTCCATTCTAGTAATCCTTTCTATCTTCAGTCCTAAATATGTTTTTCTACGTCTCTATAATCAGCATAAACAATTATTTACAGTTTTTCTATAATCTGACCATTTCTGTACGACGACAGCAACCATTCAAGATCTTTAATCTGTTCTTTTAATTTCCTTCCAGCGTCGGTGTCACCAACAAGACGTCTCTCGTTCACTCTGGTCACTACTACCGTCTCTGAATGAATGTCATTTTCCTTCTTAATTGCTGCTTCTGTAGACTCAAATGGTTCATGTGCTACCAGAAGTAATCCATACGAATTATAAACCAGCGTGTATCCTGCAATTCCGGTTTCTTTCTGATATGCTCTTGAAAATCCCCCATCAATAACCATTACTTTACCATTACACTTGATCGGACTCTCGCCATCTTTTCTCTTAACCGGCACATGACCATTTACAATGTGTGTATCCTCTTTTGGATCCAATCCAAATTCTATCATGATATTATCCACAACTGTCTCATTTTCAAGCAGAGCATAGTATGGATTTTTCTTTTCTATATGTGTTTCCTTCTCTGCAAGGAAATATCTTTCAAAGGTCGCCATCTTGTTCTTTCCAAATAACGGTGAGTCCGGATGTAACCAGATATACCACATTGTATCTTTTCCATCTTCCCGCTCCTTTGGATCCAATGCAAAAAATCCTTTTCTCACATAACTTTCCAACACATCATACAAGGCCTTTCCACGATATTTCTTTCCGAAAATTTCTACTTCTTTCAGGTTCCCCTTCGCATCTAACGGTACACATCCATGATACAACAGATTATTGTTATATACCTTATACAAACCACCTTTCGCAAGAAGGAAACGCATATGTTCCTGCAATTTTTCACATCCCACAAAAGCATGCACCAGACGATCCATAATTTCTTCCTCTTCAGAAGTCAGTTTATATGGGTTCTTTGGATCTATTGTCGGGAAATTTGTATCCAGGAGCTTATATTCTTTTCCTTCCAGATTAATCGTACCTTTCTGATAATCAATCTTATGCAGTAACGCACGATTCTCCAGATGGAATCCTTTCTGCCTCTCTATAATCTGACCTTCTACTTTAAACTGAATAATTGAAATCGCTTTATGTATTCTCAGATTCATCTGCATCTCATCAGATTCCGGTCTGTCAGTACCTTTCAATTTAAAACATGTACATGGATCATCCTTGTACATCCTCATAGCAAATGTAGCCAGTGGAAGCAAGTTAATACCATAACCATCTTCTATAATATCCAGGTTTCCATATCTGGCGCAGATACGGATCACATTTGCAATGCAGCCCAACTGTCCGGCCGCTGCCCCCATCCATACAACATCATGGTTTCCCCACTGGATATCAACAGAATGATATTTCAGCAGCTTATCCATAATAAGATGCGGTCCCGGTCCTCTGTCATAAATATCACCGACAATATGCAGATGATCCACAACCAGACGCTGGATCAGTTCTGAAATTGCTGCAATAAATTCTTCTGCCCGTCCGATCCTGATGATTGTAGAAATAATTTCATTATAATAGGACTCTTTGTCACTGACTTCCGCTTTCTCGGTAATCAATTCTTCGATCACATAAGAGAAATCCTTCGGCAGTGATTTTCTCACTTTAGATCTTGTATATTTACTTGCTGCACGCTTACTTACTTCTATCAGACGATACAAATTCACTCGATACCAGTCATCCATATTCGACTCCGTCCGCTTCACCTGTTCCATCTTCGCTTTCGGATAGTAAATCAATGTTGCCAGTGCTTTTTTGTCCTTTACACTCATTGTATTACCAAAAACATCTTCAATCTTGCTTCTCACGGCACCAGATCCATTCCTCAGAACATGAGAAAAAGCTTCATCTTCTCCATGTACATCCGTCAGAAAATGCTCTGTCCCCTTCGGAAGGTTCAAAATTGCCTGCAGATTAATAATCTCCGTAGATGCAGCTGCAATTGTCGGATAAAGATCCGACAACCTGTCTAAATAACGGTTTTCCATATTTTTCATACACAATCTCCTCCAGACCCGAAATCTTCCCCTTACCGGGATCTATTTACCGGATCTTGTTCCCGCCGGTTTACCGGCTATTATTCATCCAGTACTAAAACTGAATAACATCCCCCATGTCATACATGCCGGCTGGCTGTCCCGCAAGGAACTTTCCTGCCTCAACTGCACCTTTGGCAAATACGCTTCTTGAATATGCAGTATGTTTAAATTCAATCACTTCATCTGTTCCTGCAAAAATCACCTCATGTTCTCCTACGATTGTTCCTGCACGAACTGCTGAAATACCAATTTCCTTTGCGTCTCGCTTCTTTCTCACCTGACTTCTGTCATATACATACTCGTATTCATTTCCCATTGCTTCATTAATAGAGTCTGCCAATGCAAGTGCCGTTCCGCTTGGTGCATCCAGCTTCTGATTATGGTGTTTCTCAACAAGTTCAATATCATAGCCTGCCGGTGCAAGTACTTTGGCAGCATCTTTCAAAAGTTTCAGTAACAGGTTGATTCCCATTGACATATTCGCAGACTTAAGAACTGCAATCTTCTCAGAACACTCATCTACCTTCTTTAACTGTTCGTCTGAAAGCCCTGTTGTACAAAGAACAACCGGAAGACTCTTCTTCACACAGTAATCTAACAATTCATCCACTGCTCCCGCATTGGAAAAATCAATCACTACATCTACATCCACATCACACTGTGTAATCTCTTCAAATACCGGATAATCATTTGGAATTCCTGTGAACTTGTCGACGCCTGCCGCAATCACTGCATCTTCTTCATTCTTCACAATTTCTGTGATCATGCGTCCCATTTTTCCATTGCATCCGTGCATTAATATCTTAACCATCTGTATCTTCCTCCTGTATGAAACCTCAAGTATTCCATGATTTTTCAGAACTACTGTCTATCAGCATTACCTGTTTTTCTTTCATCACACTCTTATTTTCCGAAATATCATATAAAAAAGAATATCACATTTGAGTTGTTATCTCAATATATGATATCCTTTTCACAAAGTTTTAAATAATGAAACAATCCACCCTTAGAATTCTTCCACACACTCCAGTTTACTGACGGAGACCTCATATGCGATTCTTGTCTCTGTTTGTGTCTCTGACAATTTCTTCACATACTCTCTGCTTTGGATTCTTCCGAATATTCTGACATGTTCCCCTACATCAAAGTTTGAAGCATATCTTGCATTTCTCCCCCAGCAGATACATGGAATATAATCAGATTTACCATACGGTCTGTTCACTGCCAGCAGAATATCTGCAATTTCTCTTCCAAGAGGTGTTTTTCTGTAGACCGGACGCTTACACATATATCCTTCAAGAAGTATATGATTTGTTCTTGCTCCATCCGGTTCTTCCTCGATAAATTCTATTTCTCTCGCAAACACAGAAAGAACCAGTCTGTTTTTTGTCTCCTCATGACGATTATAGGATCTGAACTGACCAGACACCATTAAATATTCTCCACGGCAATCCTGTGTTACGTCAATGAGACGTTCTGATATCATGACCGGAATCCGATCACAAGAGTTACTTAACCGCTTTACAAGAAGTTCTACCATATAGAAACCTTCTCCAAAGACCTCATGGCTGTATGTAAACTCTGATACCACCTCTCCAATAACTGTCACCTGGTTGTTTTCAATAATCTTATCTGACATAATTTATAATTCTCCCTTCCTCTGGCTGGTATTTTAAGTCATTACCTAATGTATGTCTTATTGTAATGAAATAGAACTATTTTTTACAGAAAAAACATTCGACCTTTTTCGTACTTAAAATCGAATTCAAACTTTTTCTTGTAAATTTCATTTTTTGTGATAAAATAATGAAGTTATGTTACAGATAAATATTTTTTTATAATAAGGAAGAGTGTTTAGATTATGAAAACAAAACGTGAAGATGTGAGAAATGTTGCAATTATCGCCCATGTTGACCATGGTAAGACAACTCTGGTTGACGAGCTTTTAAAACAGAGTGGTGTATTCCGTGAGAATCAGGAAGTAGAAGAACGTGTCATGGACTCTAATGATATCGAGCGTGAGCGTGGAATCACAATCCTTTCCAAGAATACCGCTGTTCATTATAATGGTGTTAAGATCAATATCATTGACACACCGGGACATGCTGACTTCGGTGGAGAAGTTGAACGTGTTCTTAAGATGGTGAATGGTGTTGTACTTGTTGTAGATGCATTTGAAGGTGCTATGCCTCAGACAAAGTTCGTTCTGAGAAAAGCTCTCGAGCTGGAACTTCCTGTTATCGTATGTATCAATAAGATTGACCGTCCGGAAGCAAGACCTGATGACGTAATTGATGAAGTGCTTGAACTCTTTATCGACCTCGGTGCTTCTGATGACCAGCTTGAATGTCCTTTTGTATACGCTTCTGCAAAGGCTGGTGTTGCTGTCCTTGATCTCTCTGATGAAAAACAGGATATGAAACCACTGTTCGAGACTATCCTTGACTACATTCCTGCTCCGGAAGGTGATCCGGAAGCTCCGACCCAGATGCTGATCAGCACGATTGACTACAATGAATATGTTGGTCGTATCGGAGTTGGTAAAGTAGAGAACGGTACAATCGCTGTAAACCAGGATATGGTTCTTGTAAACCATCATGACCCGGACAAACAGCAGCGTGTAAAAATTGGTAAGCTCTATGAATTCGACGGACTGAACCGTGTAGAAGTAAAAGAAGCTACAATCGGATCTATTGTTGCAGTATCAGGTATCACAGATATTTCCATCGGAGACACTCTCTGCTCTCCTGAGAATCCGGAAGCCATTCCGTTCCAGAAGATTTCTGAGCCAACGATCTCTATGCAGTTCATCGTAAACGACAGTCCGTTCGCAGGACAGGAAGGTAAATTCGTTACATCCCGCCATCTGCGTGACCGCCTCTTCCGTGAGCTGAACACAGATGTCAGCCTTCGTGTAGAAGAGACAGAAAATGCAGACAGTTTCAAAGTATCCGGCCGTGGTGAGCTTCACCTTTCTGTTCTTATTGAAAACATGCGCCGTGAAGGATACGAGTTTGCAGTAAGTAAAGCTGAAGTTCTGTATCACACAGATGAAAATGGCAAGAAACTTGAGCCTATGGAGCTTGCTTATATTGATGTTCCTGATGAGTTCACAGGAGTTGTTATCGAAAAACTCGGTCAGAGAAAAGGTGAACTCCGCAACATGACTCCGTCAAACGGTGGATATACTCGTCTCGAGTTCCTTATCCCGGCACGTGGACTGATCGGATACCGTGGAGAGTTCATGACAGATACAAAGGGAAATGGTATCATCAACACAAGCTTTGAAGGATATGCACCATACAAAGGAGATATCCAGTATCGTAAGCAGGGATCCCTGATCGCATTTGAGACAGGTGAATCCGTAACTTATGGTCTGTACAGTGCTCAGGAGCGTGGTACTCTCTTCATCGGAGCCGGTGAAAAAGTATATTCCGGTATGGTCATCGGACAGAATGGTAAAGCTGAAGATATCGAGCTGAACGTATGTAAGACAAAACATCTTACTAACACACGTTCTTCCAGTGCAGATGAAGCACTTCGTCTGACACCTCCGCGTGTCCTCAGTCTTGAGCAGGCACTTGACTTTATTGATACCGATGAACTTCTTGAAGTAACACCGGAAAATCTGCGTATCCGCAAGAAGATTCTGGATTCCAGAATGAGAAAACGCAGCACGATCAATAAATAATATTCGTGTTTGAAGCTTATGCTCGCGGATTAAAATAGCATTCATTAATTATCTGATAATTTTAAGATCGTCCTAAAGTTTTGAAAATTTTCATAATTTTAGGACGATTTATTGTATACAGAAAATCTTTTTCATGTTATAATGTAACCATGATACAGAAGTAATCTAATCATTCTTCTGTATAATTTGAACAAAGGAGTTGAGCAGCATGAAATTTATTATCAGCGGAAAAAACATCGAGGTAACACCGGGATTAAAGGATGCTATCGAACAGAAATTAGGAAAACTTGAAAGGTACTTCACTCCTGAAACAGAAATCAATGTAACGCTCAGTGTAGAAAAAGGACGTCAGAAAATTGAGGTAACAATCCCAGTCAAAGGAAATATTATCCGTTCTGAGCAGACAAGCAATGATATGTATGTTTCCATTGATCTTGTAGAAGAGATCATCGAACGCCAGCTTCGCAAATATAAAAACAAACTGGTCGCTCGTAATCAGGGACATCCTACATCATATGCTCCATCAGGGAACAGCTTCAGAAAAGAATTCTTTGATTCAGAAGAAGAGACAACAGAAGACGATGAAGTCCGTATCGTTCGTACAAAGAAGTTTGGTATTAAACCAATGTTTCCAGAAGATGCTTGTGTTCAAATGGAACTTCTCGGACATAACTTCTTCGTATTCTCCAATGCAGAGACAGATGAAGTCAATGTAGTATACAAAAGAAAAGATGGTTCATTTGGTCTGATCGAACCAGAATTCTCATAGAACAGTAACCATATTTATTCAGTATAAGTAGATTTATTGAATATAATATGACACTTACTTAAAGGAAATGAACCGCTGCCAGAATATCAATATCCGGCAGCAGTTCATTTCTATCTCACAGAATAACCTCTTCTATGAGAATCATTCTTCATCAAAAATCTTAATTCCATCTTCTGTCCTTGCAAACCAACAGGTTGTCTCCTCATCCAGAACCACCTGGCCGTTTGTCCCTTCCATCAGTTCAGCTCGCAGGCTGCCCATCTCATCTGTCGGAACAAACACTGTCATTTCAACCTTATCTGTGTAAACAGGTTCTAATTGATCCAGATTTCGATTTGCAATCAGATATTGAATTTTCCCCAAATCCGTATAATTCGTCTCAATCCCAAGTTTCACTCCATGAATCCTTGCGATGCTCTCACTGTTCTTCAATCCTTCGAGCGTTGCTGCTGTATAAGCCCTGACCAGTCCACCTGTTCCAAGAAGTGTACCTCCAAAATATCTTGTGACAATTACAAGTACATTCGTCAGTTCTCTCCCACGGATCACCTCCAAAATAGGCTTTCCTGCTGTCCCTGCCGGTTCTCCATCATCACTCATTCTTTCTGCCGCCGGATTCCTTCCTATAATGTAAGCCCAGCAATGATGTCTCGCATCCCAGTACTGCTTTCTTGTCTGCTCTAAAATCTCCATTGCTTCTTCTTCTGATGTGACCGGATACACCTCTGCAATAAATCTGGATTTCTTTTCAACAATTTCTCCATTTCCGCCCTTATATATTGTATGGTAGATTTCCATTTTTCAGTCTCCCATTCTTTTTTTATTTTTGCTATATTTGAAAATATTTCTTTATCTAATATACCATGCTTTTTCTATCTTTATCTAATATACCATGCTTTTTCTAT